>NZ_VMNC01000001.1:0-10972 GCF_013277505.1 Streptococcus sp. k-378
TTATGTACTAAGGACATCAATCTATCTTGAGGAACCCTATCGAAAAATTTCTCTAGGTCTATATCCACTATCCACTCATAGCCGTCATTTAAGTACTCTAAGAGCTTGGACAATGGCTTGTTGGATTATCCTATCCATCACTGTCGGAATCCCAAGCTGAAGGACACCTCCATTGGGTTGGGGGATTTCAACTCGCAGGACTGATTGAGGTTTGTATTTCCTCTGTTTTATCAGTTCTTTAGTCAGGCGCCAGTTTTGTCTGAGATAATTATCCATCTCTTCGATAGTCATTCCATCAATCCCAGCTGAGCCCTTATTGGATTTTCCTTGATTGTAGGCTTCCAGCATATTTTCGCGTGATACTATCTTATCTAGCAATTTTGACATGTGCCTATTCCTTTCTTGTTTTGGTGCCTGAGGGACATCTTATATTGGTGAACCTTCATCTAGTCAATACGTGACAGAGTCCAGTTCTATCAGACCGTTCATTTTACAGACACAAGTAAAGTAGGATTACTTCGATCTGTCGTTTTCTCTTTCTAGCGACAGAGCTCACGGGATAAGTCCTACATCTTTCCTCGTTTAGACTAGACATGAGGACGTTAAAAGGTTACAGTGGAAAAAGATAAATCTTAGTTCGAATTCAATTACTCTCGTGATTTACGCATATAGGTTACGACTACCTTTTTGGACTTTAAGGTTTCGCGCCCCCCTATCCGCTATATACGCCTTACTATCACCTTCCTGTTCGTAGAGCCACGATTTCGCTATCCCTTCCTCTGACGATTCTTATTTCCAGCGTCAGACTTAAAACGGTCTATCCCCAGACCGTTTTAATCCGCTACCTCACGATAGTCAGGCTTGGGAATCGCTATTGGGTTCACCGGTAGCAGGTGCCCACCAAGGACTTATACTCAATGAAAATCAAAGAGTAAACTAGGAAACTAGCCGCAGGCTGTACTTGAGTACGGCAAGGCGACGTTGACGTGGTTTGAAGAGATTTTCGAAGAGTATTACACCTCAGATGCACCACATGCCCGTCGTACTTCAAAAAAACTGAAGTCAGATTTCACTGACCTCAGTTTTTTATTATTTAGCATAATCTACTGCACGAAGCTCACGAATCACGGTTATCTTGATATTTCCTGGGTAATCGAGATTGTTTTCAATTTTCTCACGAACTTTGTGAGCTAAGATTGTGACTTTGTCGTCCTTGATTTTTCCTGGATTGACCATGATACGAATTTCACGTCCTGCTTGAAGGGCAAAGCTATTTTGTACCCCTTCAAAGCCGTTCGCAATTTCTTCCAAATCATGGAGACGCTTGATGTAGCTTTCAAGAGACTCACTACGAGCACCTGGACGAGCTGCGCTCAAGGCATCTGCTGCAGCAACGATAACTGCAATGACGCTCTCAGCTTCAACATCTCCGTGGTGACTAGCAATCGTATTGACCACAACTGGATGTTCCTTGTACTTACGTGCCAATTCCATACCGATTTCAACGTGGCTACCTTCAACCTCGCGGTCAATGGCTTTTCCGATGTCGTGAAGGAATCCAGCACGACGGGCAAGAGCCGCATTCTCACCAAGCTCGCTGGCCATAATACCAGCTAACTTAGCAACCTCAATCGAATGGCGCAAAACATTTTGGCCATATGAAGTCCGGAATTGCAAGCGACCCATAATCTTCATCAAGTCTGGATGAAGGTTTGGTGCGCCAATCTCATAGGCAGCAGCCTCACCGTATTCACGGATCTTATTGTCAATCTCTTGACGGTTTTTCTCAACCAACTCTTCGATACGAGCTGGGTGGATACGACCATCCTTGAGCAACATTTCCATCGTCATACGGGCAATCTCACGACGAATCGGATCAAATCCTGACAAGGTCACCACTTCTGGTGTATCGTCGATAATCACATCGACCCCTGTCAAACTTTCAAAGGTACGAATGTTACGACCTTCACGACCAATAATGCGTCCCTTCATAGTATCGTCTGGCAGATGAACCGTTGAGTTTGTTGACTCCGCTACATATTCACCAGCGATACGTTGCATAGCTTGAACCAGGATGTCCTTGGCCATTTTGTCAGAACGTTCCTTGACCTCTTGCTCAGCTTCGCGAATACGACTGGCAATCTCCTTGGTCAAGTTTTCCTCTGTCTGTGCCAAGATAATATCTCGTGCTTCTGCCTGAGACAGAGCACCAATACGCTCTAGTTCTGCTTCTTTTTGTCTTTCGACTTCCTCTAATTGCTCTTCACGCGCATCAAGGTTTTTCGCTCTATCAGAAATACTTTGTTCTTTTTGTTCAAGTGTTTGTTCTTTACTCGTCAAATTGTCGTCCTTACGGTCAAGGCTAGTAGCTCTCTCTGTCAAACGACTTTCGATTTGTTTGAGTTCTTGACGTTCTGATTTGAATTCAGCGTCCACTTCTTCACGGTATTTTCTGGCTTCTTCTTTGGCCTCCAATAGTGCTTCTTTTTTAAGAGACTTGCTTTCACGTTTGGCTTCATTAACAAGTAAATCCACTTCACGCTCAGCTTGTCCACGTAAATTAGTTGCTTCTTGTTCAGCATTTAAAAGCATCAACTCTGCAGCTTCCTGAGATGATTTCATCTTAGCTGAGATGCTGACATATCCAATGACTAAACCAATGATGACGGCAAAAACAGCAATCGCAAGCGACATGATTTCCATGTTTTTACCTCATTTTATTGTTATTCCGAATGACATACATTCTTTTACATTCTACCATAAAAAAGTGATTTTCACAAACCTAAAATAGAATATGTTTTGGGGAATTTGGAACACATTTACCAAAATAAACTTGTTGTTTAGAAATAGTAGTGTTAGTAGAGACTTGAGAAAAAGCCTACCTTTCAGTAGACTTAGTTTGTTTCTATTCTAATCGGTACTCTTCCAAAATTTTGCTCTGCTATACTTGGCTTTCCTAGTTGGTAAATCTGGTCAGCCTTTTGAGTCATAGCATCCCAAGGTTCTTTGCCAATTCGGCTGACTAGACTGACCTGACCTTTCAAAGACTTGAGATGTTGCCTGCCTTTTTCAGTAAATCCAAGGACATGAATCGCTTCTGGCAAGTTACTTTCTCTAGCCTGCACCAAGATATAGGACAAGAGGCGTCTGACACGCGCCTTGGTGTAACGTTTGGTAGTCACTAACTCGACCAATTCTTCCACAGACTGGGCTGTTTTAATAGCTTCTTTAATGCGCACAGCCATTTCTTGATTGACCTGATAGATGGTGGTTAGGTCGGGATTTGACAAGATTTGATAGCGGAGCAAGGGAAAATAGTCTTCCCAGATCACCTTACTGGCCTGCTCAAATAGGGCAACAGAAGGCATAAAGCGTTCTAAGAAATCTTGGTCCTTCTGATATTGACGGAGGGCTGTCGCCGAGGCAAAGTCCACATCTTTATTCACAGAATGGTAACCTGCCCCCTGACGCTGAATCGGATGCAGCTTGATATTTCGTCCTGCAACCGCCTTAGCATAGGCCAGAGCAAGAACATGATTGGGGGTATTACCTGAAAAATCAAGACCAGCAAATTCCTTCCACATAGCTTGGGTTTTCTGGGGATAGGAAAGGGAATCAGGCAGATTTTCCACAAATTTCTCCATCTCAGCACCTTTCTCTGTGTATAAGTCAGCGATTTTCTGATAATCTCGAACTTCCTCTGTCCCAAAAACTAGACTATCAATGCCCAAGCGATCCAAGATATCCACAGCTCCTTGACCAAAGAAATCAGCTGCCTGAACACTGACTAAAAAGGGCAATTCCACTACCAAGTCTGCGCCATTTTCCAGCGCCATCTGGGCCCTTGTCCACTTATCCAAAATAGCAGGCTCTCCACGCTGCATGAAATTCCCTGACATGGCAACAATTTTCAGTCCCTCTGCCTGATCCAGCAGGTATTTATGGCCATTATGAAAAGGATTGAACTCCGCGATAATACCTGTGATGGTCATGCTAACCTCCTACTTCTGCGCCACAAAAAACCAACGGGTGCTAGTTTCTGTTGGCTCCTTATCCTCAAAGTCTGCATAGAGTTTGAAGGACTTGAATCCAGCCTGTTTCAGCAAGATATCATAGGTCAAGATCTCATAGGTTCTCTCCTCATGTACTTCATCGTGGCGACTAAAGGAACCGTCAGCCTCCTTGATAAAGAAAGTCAGCTCATGCACGATGGAATGAGGAGCTTCTTCCTCATATGTATCCCAAAGCATGGCAAAATCTTCCGCATTTTCATGGTAGGAATAGCCAGGGAATACTTCATCTGTCTGGTAGGTCGAGTGCACGTCAAAGATGAAAACTCCCTCTTCATTCAGCGCATTGTACACGTCCTTAAAGACGTCCCCTAATTCCACCTCATCCTGCATATAGCAGATAGAGTCCGAATAACACGTGACAAAATCGTATTTCCCTGCCTTGGACAAATTCAGCATATTACCTTCTATAAAAGCAATCTTTTGCTTGGCTGAAGTCGCTCTCTTCTCCGCAATCTTCAACATATCCGCACTCAAGTCAAGTCCAGTCACATCAAAACCAGCCTGAGAGAAGCGCACTGATTGAATTCCTGTCCCACAAGCCAATTCCAAGAGTTTCTTTCTCTCCTTGGTCTTAGGCAAATGACGCAGAGAAAAATTCGTCCATTTGTCGTATAAACTATCGTCCATGACCGCATCATAGACCGCCGCAAAGGTTTCATAAGTCGCCATAATCATGATACTAAGAGCTCCATGGTAAACACCACTAGCCCTTTACCTTTCTATCAATTTTTCTAAAATAAGCAAAGAAACCCAGTTGACTACAACTGAGTTCATCTTCTAAGCAAGAGCTTCTGAAATATCTACTGAATTCGCCTCATGCCATAGCTTCTCTAGATTATAATGGGCACGCATTTCTTCTGAAAAGATATGCACGACAACAGCACCGAGGTCCAGTAAGACCCAGCCTCCAGCTGCATCGCCTTCGACATGGCTACCTTTAAAGCCTGCTTGAGCTACTTTTTCACGGATATTAGCTGCGATAGCGTCCAACTGACGGCTATTCATTGAGCTAGTGATGACAAAGTAGTCCGTCACACTAGTCAAATCTTGTACATCAAGTGCGAGGATATCCTCCGCACGTTTCTCATCAACCGCTTTCACGACTAGTTCTAGTAATTCTTTTTCGTTCATTTAATCCTCTTTTTAGAAAATATGTTTGTAATCTAGAACATCTGCAAAGCGCTCCTCCCAAATGTCCTCATAAAATTCATTAATCGTTTCTGCTGGAATGTCATCCCCATCAAAGGTTGTGACAGCACCTTCTGGAACAATAAGCTGATAGCCATATTCAAAGGCAACCTTGACAGAGGTATCCACACAATATTCTGTCTGCATACCACATAAAACTAATTTTTCAATCCCCTGCTTATCCAAGTATTCTTTTAAGCCAGTTTCTTTGAAAATACTGTTATACTTCTTCTGAAAGACCTTTTCAGCAGGTTTTCGATTTAAAAGCGCAGATAACTGCCAATCTTCTGATGTTTGAGCTTCAGAGTTCTCAATATGTTGAACATAGATAATTTCAATATTCTTGCTTCTAGCCTGGTTTTGTAAATAAGAAATTTTTTCCAATAGACTTTTTGTCTGGAACCCAGTTTCTACTAAAACATTCTGAACATCAATGATTATAAAAGCCGTCTTCATTTAGTCCTCTTTCAAATAGTGCACAAAGGCGTTATAGGTTTCAAGGGTTTGGGGATAGATGGGGAATCCCTGATGAGCTAGATACTCCACGGTACGAGCTGTTTCGTAGGCCACCGCCTTATTGAGCGATAGACTTGCAATCTCACGCGCCACATCTACTCCAGGAAAGGATCGATTGTGCTCGATATAGTCTGCTACATAGACAACCTTATCTAGGTCTGTCATCTGACCAGCACCGACTGTATGGACTTCAATGGCTCGCAGGATTTCTGAATCATGCAAATCCAAATCTTCCTGAATTTTGTAAATTCCGACCATGCCATGCCAGACATTATTACCCCAGTTTTTGAGGTCGAAATCTAGCTGATAACGGTCAATCAAGTCTAGAAATTCCTGATCTGACAACTTTTTAGCATAGTCATGAAGAAGACCTGCTAGACTTGCTTTCTCAACATCTACACCAAAGCGCTGAGCTAACTCCATAGCGGCACGCTCCACACCTAGACAATGGGTTAGACGTTTCTCAGGTAGAAGCTCTGCCATTTTTTCCAACAAGGCCTCACGGGAGCAGTTGATATAGTCTTGATAGGACATCAGTAGAGCCCCTCCTTCTCGATGTAGTCTAGCACTAGCTGAGGTAGGAGAAAGTTGGGTTTCCGACCTTGGGCAATGAAGTCCCGCACCATGCTGGACGAGATATCCATGAGCGGTACGTCCACCCAGATAACTGGATAGGAAGTCCCTGCCTTGTAGCGTGGACGCTGAACCCCCACAAACTGAACCATGTCAACCAGTTCATCAATTCGGTACCACTTAGGCAGATAGTCAACCATGTCGGCACCGATGATAAAGTAATAATCCGTATCTGGATTCTTCTCTGTCAAAATCTTCATGGTGTCGTAAGTGTAGGAAATACCCTTGCGCTCCAACTCAATAGTTTCAATGACTAGGCCGTCAATCCCCTCAATTGCCAACTCAAGCATCTTGAGACGATGGTGTTCAGGGATGGTTTCCTTTTTATCAACGTGAGGAGGTTGGTATTCAGGCATGAGCAGAACTTGATCCAGTCCCAACTGTTGCCGTACTTGATCCGCAACAATAAGATGGGCATTGTGAACAGGGTTAAAATTCCCCCCTAAAATCCCAACTTGTTTGCGTTTTTTCTCCTTGATTTCTGGCTCCAACTCTACCTTGATAAAGGGAGTCAATAGTTCGATTGTCATAGGCTAGTCCCCTTTATTTCTCTATAAAAACAGTTATTTGGAGTTTCGGTCTTAGATTTCTTTGACTTTCTTAGAAATCTTGCGATTTTCTTTCTTGCTGGATTGTTTAAACAAAATCAAGATGCGTCCTATTTTTTGGACTGTATCCACACCGATTTCTTCTTCCAAAATTTCAGCTACTTCGTGGATGTTTTCATCTGTGTTTTGTAAGAGAGTAACCTTGATTAATTCACGCGCATCAAGAGCTTGACGGACGCTGGTTTTGATTTGGTCGTTGAGTCCATTTTTCCCGATTTGGATGATAGGTTTGAGGATGTGTGCCTGACTGTTGAGGAAGGCACGTTGTTTTGATGTTAATGACATAATTTTCTTCCTTGTTTTTGGATAGTTATTTTAGGTGGTGAGGGACGGTCGGAACTAATTTTACAAAGATTTCATCTTTGAAAAATGGATTTCCTGACCTCACAATTGAGCCTTGGTCTCAATTGTGCCCCTTGCCAATCTACAGATTGGCAATCACACCACGGCAATAACTATCGCTATATGAGCTCACTTTGTTCGCTCAGCGATTTTGTTTTAAATAATTGCTTTTCGTATGACGACGGCGACGCCTTCTGGTGCCCAGACGGCGACTTTTGCTATGCCTGTTACACGAATCCAACCTAGGCCTGAGATGACTAGGTCTGTCTTATCCTTGATTGTAAATACATGCTCAATCAGTTTTGGAAAATCTTCTTTTTCCTTACTGTTTGGAGGCGTGAGAAGGGTTCCGACGTGCTTGTCGTAAAATGCACTAGCGCCTTCAAGCTTAGTACGATGCAATTTGAGTTCATTGTCAAAGAAGGCTGTGAAACCTTGCTTTTCACCCGCAATGAAATCAAATCGTCCGAGACCACCTAGAAACAGAGTTTGTTCAGGATTTAGCTGATAGGTTTTAGGTTTGATTTCCTTTTTGGGGCTGACATACTTGAGGTTTTTGGCCGTCAAGTAGTGGGCCATCTGGTAACGATGGATAATCCCCGGTGTATCGTAGATATAAGATCCGTCGTCAAGCGGAATCTCGATTTTATCCAAGGTTGTCCCTGGGAAGCGTGACGTCGTGATGACATTCTGGTCACCCGTGATTTCTTGGATAATGGCATTGATTAAAGTTGATTTTCCAGCGTTGGTTACACCGACCACATAGACATCGCGGCCTTTACGGTAGTGTTCAATCTTGTCAATGACTTCCTTAATGGCATGTTTGTTTTGGGCTGAAGTTAGGACGACATCAACTGGACGAAGTCCTTCTTCGTGGGCACGTTCCATGAGCCACTGGCTAATCTTGCCCTGTTTAACTGACTTGGGCAGGATATCTTTTTTATTCCCGACCAAGAGGACATCATTGCCCGATACAAAGCGTGGCAAGCCTGGAATGACAGAGCCATTAAAGTCAAAGATGTCAATGACATTGACTACCAAGGCATCACTGTCTCCCACCTCGTGCAAAAGCTTGAGGAAATCATCGTCCGTCAACTGGACATCTGTGATTTCATTGTAATGACGGAGACGGAAACAACGTTGGCAATAGACTTCACCTATCTCCAAACCTTTTTCGAGTGCCGACTGGGGGGTAAAACCAAGACCAACCTTATCTGTCGTCTGAATGGTTGCTCCACAACCAATACAGAGAATTTCTTCCATAGTTAAATTCCTTTTTTATATGTAATCGGTCCGTACTTTTTAGTGATTTTTCGCATAACACGACGCTCGCGAGCTCGGTTAATCTGCGTTTTAATCGAGTCATGTTGGACCAAGGGTTTGACTAAAATTGACCGAATGCCTGCACGGTGGGCTGCTCGTATATCTGTCATGAGCTGGTCGCCAACCATGACCACTTCGCTTTTCTCATAGTGAAATTCCTTCATGGCACGGTCAATCCCAAATGTGAAGGGCTTTAGAGCCCAATAAACGTAGTCAATCTCAAACTTCTCAACTGCTCGTTGGACGCGTTTTTTGGTGTTATTTGACACTACGATAATGCGAATGCCCGCGTCCCGAAGGTCATGTAGCCATTGCTTCATCTCTGGTGTCCCGTCAGGGTTGTTCCAAGCAATAAGGGTATTGTCCAAATCGACCAAAACAGCCTTGATTCCCTGCGCCTGCAGGCTTGGGACTGTCAGATCATAGACTGCTTCCACAGCAAAATCTGGCATGTAGTTTTCAATCGCCATTCTGGCTCCTTTTCTTAACTTTTTTTCGCAATTTTCCTTAGTAACAAGGATAAAACAATCCATAACCCTGCACTAGCTATACTGATGTAGAGCCAAGCATGGGGCTCATCTGTTAAAGGTAGGTGAACATTCATTCCGAAAAAGCCTGTCACGACTGCCAAAACAGCTAGCAAGACTGAAATGATAGTCAAGGTTGTCAAATTATCATTCAGATTATTGTTTAGAATATTGTTGTAAGAGGCTGAAAGTTGCTGTAAAATCTGAGAGATTAGGTCTGTCATGGATACCAGCTGATGAGCCTCAATCATAGCATCATCAAACTGCTCTCTCTCAATCTCATCAAAACTACGATACAAGGCATGACCTTGAATATGCTCCAACAAAATCCGATTTTGTTTAGCAGCCGCAGTAAGATAAACCATACCAGTTTCCAAGTCGGAAAGGGCAAAGAGATTTTTCTTGGTCGTCCGCTGACGCAAGAGGCCATTAACCTCATCCCTACTCTTGTCCATCTGCTCAATGACAGGATAGTAGGCATTGCTGATGATTTCCAGACTGGCAAAGAGAAACTTGTAAATCGAAAGCATGTCATGGCTCTCCAGATAACGAGTCATCTGTTCAATGACATAGGCGTTCTTGGTATTACTAATGGTAATCAGGCGACGATGCTCCACGATAAAGGTCATGGGAAAAGTCTCATAGTAGGCCTTGTCCTTTTTCACATCTAGGACATTATAGATAAAGGTAACCGTCCCACTTTCACGGTGGTAGTCCATGTGGGCACGCTCATTCCTATCCAGTGCGTACTCAATGGTTTCCTTGTCCAAGCCGTAGATTTTAGAAAGGTCTTCTAGTTTATTCAACTTTCCGAGGTCTAGGTCTATCCAGGTACAACCATTGCCCAACTGCTTTTCTAAAACCATCTTTTCTCCTTTATTAAACTCCCTCTATTGTACCACAAATTACTTAAAATAACAGGTCTAGTCCGTGCGTGAGAAATTGCTAACAACCGTGATATTTCGGTTCGGAACAAAGTGAAGAGCTTGCTCCTCGCTACGAAGCTGTGTCGTACGAATTCCCACGCTGACGACCTTGCCCGATACAGTAATGGGGCCATTGGTCAGAACAACCTCATCTCCCACATCCAGTTGACGTTCAAAAAGGATGAAAAAGCCATTGATGACATCAGACAGAAAACCTTGGGCTCCCATCCCAATCGCCACCCCAGCGATTCCAGCCCCAGCCAGCAAGCTAGATACAGGTAAGCCTAAAATCGATAAAATACAGTAGAGTAAAAAGAAATATGACGTATAATTAAACACATTTTCTAACAAACGTGAGATGGTTTTCTGGCGCCCGACATCATGATGAGACATTTTTAGAGAAGGTTTGGCAATTCTCTGCACCATGGTATGAAGCATTTTTTTAGCAATATAAAATACAATCAAAAGCAGTAAAAGAGAAATGACCTTGGTTAGAATATTTTCGATAATGGTTGTCACATCTAGCTTTTCAATATAAGCTTGAATAAATTTTTGCATATAAAACTCCTTTATTTCATTATACCATATTTTCATCAGTCTCATTATCCATAAATAATCGAGTAGGGGATAATCTCTAGCCCCTCTCCCGACTTTATCACTTAAAAAATACAAAAGGGCAGCTAACCCCTTGCGCCACAAGGGATTTCGCTGTTCTTTAATCTCGTTTAGGTGTTGTATATGGAGCTTTGGCGTAATTTTTGAGTTCTTCAAACTTCACGAACCCTTTGTTCCATTCCATGCCCAATAATCTATTTAGTAGCTGCATATCTGGACTT
>NZ_VMNC01000010.1:0-92657 GCF_013277505.1 Streptococcus sp. k-378
GACAGATTTATTGTTTTTTTCATTGTTCAGTACTACAACCTTGGTTGTAGTGCCCTGCACATTGGTTCGTCTTGTTCAGTTTTCAAAGGTCTTTGTCACTCGCTTCTCTCAAGCGACAACTATATTAGTATATCACAATCACTTTCGCTTGTCAACACTTTTTTTGAAACTTTTTTAATCTTTTTTTCATCAAGTGTTACAACCGCAACATACTATAGTCCGTACGGGATTCGAACCCGTGTTACCGCCGTGAAAAGGCGGTGTCTTAACCCCTTGACCAACGGACCAGAGTTGTTATTTTCAACTCTTACTATTATACAATCTTTTTCAGACTTGTCAACACCTTTTTAAAATTTTTTTTACTTTTTTGCATGACTTCCTAATGGGTACGGATGTCAAACTCTTTAAACACAATACGTAAATCTCTTAACACTCTTTGACGCCCTCGGAATCGTTCATCTCTTAAGACGCGTTCTAACTCTTCTTGTTTCTCTTTGCTTTGTTTGTTTCTATAATCTCTTAGTGTTTCATGAAAGAGATAATAGTCATCTAGCCAGAGACCTCCCTCACTTATACGATGACTGATTTCACCCACTTCTTCATATGGTTCTTTATCATATCTCCGTTTTTGACTTTCTTGCTTACGGATATAATCTAAAATCCGATTCCGAAATTTAGTTTTGAAGTATTTCCTTAAACGAGGAATATCTTCTGCCAGCTCTTCTTCTCTACTAATCAATTCATGTAAGCAGAGCATGCCCTCTTGGTCCCAATCCGATAGTTCCCATAAATGAAGGTAATATTCATTTCTACACTTATACACAATTCCCTGGACTTCTTCATACAATTCTTTAATCATTCTTTTCCCCTTTCTGTGTACAGTCTAACAGATTCAGAAACACTTTTGGCACATTTCATCCATTCTGTTCTCTTTATCTCCTAAACTGCACAAAAAAGAGAGGTCTTGCCTCTCTAAGGGTTATAATTCTGCAATTTGGTTTAGGTTTACTTCTGCAACTGTGTCATTACCAAACATAGAGATAATCATCTTCACTTTGTTATTATCAATTTCTGTAATCTTACCAGTGTAATCTGCAAAAGCACCATCAATAATTCGTACAGTTTGACCAACCTCAACATCGAAATCAAATTCTTGAACAGTTTGTCCCATAGATATCAAAATGTCACGAATTTCTTGTTCCAATAATGGAGTTGGTTTTGATCTGTTCCCGTGTGATCCGACAAATCCTGTAACATTTGGTGTGTTTCGAACAACAAACCAAGCTTCATCTGTCATGACCATTTCTACAAGAACATAACCTGGAAAGCGATTTTCTTCTACTTCTTTTCTCTTTCCATTTTTTTCAACTTGCACTGTTTGTGTTGGAATTTCAACGCGTAGAATATTATCCAACATATTGTAGGTTTGTGCACGTTGCAATAGATTTTCTTTTACCTTATTTTCATAACCAGAATAAGTTTGTAAAACAAACCACCCTTTATCAAAACTATCCATGATATTTCCTTTCATAAATAGAAGATTTCTAGTGTAATTAACTCCACTAACCTTCTAAAAAATGTTAATAAATCGAATCAAACCTGAAACAATCAACTGGTCAAAAATGTAAATAATTACTACAAAGAAAGCTGTGTATTCCATTATAGAACGAAAATCTCTCCAGCTTTCCTTGCGAGTTGGCCATGTTGTGTCTTTAAGAAGTCTAAAAATATCTCCAATAAAACGCATCGCTCTCTCCTATCTCGTTTCTCTGTGTGTAGTGTACTTACCACAATGCTTACAAAATTTATTTACTTCTAGTCGTGTAGGCTTGGGGTTTCCACTGATCTTAATTGAATAGTTTCTCGAACCACAAACCGCACAAGCTAGGCTTGCTTTTTTTAGTGCCATAACGCCTCCATCTTATCTATTATAACAAGAAAGCTAGGCTTTGACAAGCATCTTAGCGAAATAGATTGACTACCGAATCCCATATTGTTTGAGCTTTTTCCTTAATCTTAGCATCCGAGATAGCCCGACTAGCCTCATCTACTAGACTTTGCGCACGTCCTCGAATATCAGACAAATTATCATCTGTCTGGCTATTATCATTAGTTTGTACTTGTCTTTTTGTATTGGCTGGTGCAATTCCATTTTTCTTATATGCATTTTCAACTGTGAAGGTACTTCCTGGCGTATAAGGTAAAATGGTATTTGCAATATTTCTAAAAACATGGGCTGCACCGTTTGAAGTAGATCCTGCTAGATAGTGATTTTCATCAGTGGTCGAAAAACCAAGCCAGTGACTAATCACTACATCCGGAGTATAACCAATTACCCACTGGTCACTTGTGTATTCAGGATTAAAAACTGCTTCGGTTGTACCAGTTTTTCCTGCCATGACATAGTCTGCAGGTGATGAACTAATACCAGTTCCGTTTGTGAATGTCCCCAACATCATACTAGTCATCTTGTCAGCTACAGCTTTATCAATCACTCGTTTTTGTGAATGTTTATGGCTCGCAATAACCTGTCCGCTAGCATTTTCAATTCTACTAATAAAATGAGCTTCAGGCATTAAACCTTCATTTGCAAAGGCAGCGTATGCTTGAGCCATTTGCAGAGGGTTGGTTTCAACACCGCTTCCTAAAGCGACACCAAGAACACGGTCTACCTTTTCCATGTTGAGTCCAAATTTTTCGCCTGCCTCAAAAGCCTTATCAATACCCAAATCATTAACAGTAGCAACAGCAGGTAGATTAAGCGATTCTGCCAAGGCTTGATACATAGGAACTTCTCGACTCGTTTTGATTCCTGCATAGTTATCAACCTTATAGCTGTTATACTGCATGGTATGGTTATCCAAGAGCTTGTTCAAAGCCCAACCTGCTTCAACTGCAGGCGTATAAACAACTAAAGGCTTAATTGTAGAACCAGGGCTACGTTTTGATTGAGTTGCATAGTTGAAATTCCGGAATCCAGTTTTATCATTGTCAGCAACTTGACCGACAACTCCACGAACTCCTCCTGTTTTCGGTTCAAGAGCTACACTTCCTGATTGTGCAAATGTTCCATCCTCTGCCCTCGGAAATAGCGCTGTATTTTCATAGACAACCTGCATATTTGCTTGGTAGTTTTGATCCAGCTCTGTATAAATGCGGTAACCATTATTGACAATCTCTTCCTCTGTTAGATTATACTTGGAAACGGCTTCATTAACCACCGCATCAAAATAAGAAGGATAGCGGTAATCTGAGATTTTTCCTTCATACTTATCGTGCAATTGCGAAGTCATATCAACTTCTGCAGCTTCGGTTTCTTGGTTTTTATCAATATATCCTGCTGCAACCATATTTTGCAAGACAGTATCACGACGATTAGTTGAATCTTCTACGGAATTCAAAGGATTATACAATTCCGGCCCCTTCAGCATCCCTGCCAGAGTCGCAGCTTGATCCAAACTCACTTCTGACGCAGAAACTCCAAAGTATTTCTTACTCGCATCTTCTACACCCCACACACCATTTCCAAAATAAGCGTTGTTAAGGTACATGGTTAGAATTTGATCCTTACTATATTTTTTTGTTAATTCTAAGGCCAGGAAAAATTCTTTTGCTTTTCTCTCAACAGTTTGATCCTGAGACAGATAGGCATTTTTAGCCAGCTGTTGGGTAATAGTAGAACCACCACCCGAACGACCAGCAGTAACAATCGCCAAGAAGAAACGACCATAGTTAATCCCGTCGTTTTTATAGAAAGAACGGTCTTCTGTCGCAATAACAGCATTCTGCAAGTTTTTACTGATGTCAGTCAGTTCAACATAAGTTCCTTTTTGACCAGACAAGGCACCAGCCTCTTTTTCTTCACGGTCAAAAATGATAGTCCGAGTTTTCAAGGCGTTTTGCAAATCGTTAACATTGGTTGACTTAGCTACAGCAAACAAATAGGTTCCAACTAGCAAGCCTGCACTCAAACCTAGTATAAGGACAATCTTTGTTAGATGATAACGACGCCAGAATTTTCGAATTGGACCCACTTGGGCCAATTTTTTTCTATCACTGCGAGAACGACGTAAGCTAGTAGAATCAGAATCTTCTAGTTCACTTGTTTCTTTTTTAAAAAGAGAAAGAAATTTCTCGAATAATTTATCTAATTTCATGCGTTTATTTTATCATCTTCATCATAGGAAGACAAGAATTTAGCTATTTCCTATCCAAATAGGGCTTTTTTTGTTACAATATCTGTATGCAATTCACATTTACATTACCAGACTCTCTACCTCAAATGACGGTAAAGCAATTACTGGAGGAGCAACTCCTCATCCCTAGAAAAATCCGTCATTTTTTAAGAATCAAGAAACACATTTTGATTAATCAGCGAGAAGTTCATTGGAACGAGATGGTAAGTCCTGGAGATGTTTGCCAGTTGACTTTTGACGAGGAAGATTATCCCGAAAAAGAAATCCCTTGGGGCAACCCAGACTTAGTGCAGGAAGTTTATCAAGATCAACACTTGATTATTGTAAACAAACCAGAGGGGATGAAAACGCATGGTAATCAGCCAAACGAAATCGCCCTTCTCAACCATGTCAGTGCCTATGTTGGCCAAACCTGCTATGTCGTTCATCGTCTGGACATGGAAACCAGTGGCTTGGTTCTCTTTGCCAAAAATCCTTTTATCCTGCCCATTCTCAACCGCTTATTGGAGAAAAAAGAGATTTCTAGGGAATATTGGGCGCTTGTTGACGGAAATATCAACAGCAAAGAACTTGTTTTCAAAGACAAAATTGGGCGTGATCGCCATGACCGCAGAAAACGAATAGTTGATACAAAAAATGGGCAATATGCTGAAACGCATGTAAGCAGATTAAAGCAATTCCCAAACAAAACGACCCTTGTCCGTTGTAAACTAAAGACAGGGCGAACCCATCAGATTCGTGTGCACCTTTCGCATCATAACTTCCCTATTTTGGGCGACCCTCTCTATAACAGCAATCCAAAGACGAGTCGGCTTATGCTCCACGCCTTCCGACTGTCCTTTACCCATCCGCTTACTCTAGAGAAATTAAGCTTCACTGTCCTATCAGATACTTTTGAAACAGAATTAAAAAAGAATGGATGATTGTGTCATCCATTTTTAAATATTTGAAAAGCAAGACCAAGAGGCCTTGCTTTTTATCGACTCAAGAATTATTTAGCAATTTTTGCGAAGTATTCAAGAGTACGAACAAGTTGTGCAGTGTATGACATTTCGTTGTCGTACCATGATACAACTTTAACCAATTGTTTACCGTCAACGTCAAGGACTTTAGTTTGAGTTGCGTCAAACAATGAACCGTAAGACATACCTATGATATCTGAAGATACGATTGGATCTTCTGTGTAGCCGTATGATTCGTTTGAAGCTGCTTTCATAGCTGCATTCACTTCATCAACAGTAACGTTCTTTTCAAGAACAGCTACCAATTCAGTAACTGATCCAGTTGGAGTTGGAACGCGTTGTGCAGATCCGTCAAGTTTACCGTTCAATTCTGGAATTACAAGACCGATAGCTTTAGCAGCACCAGTTGAGTTAGGAACGATGTTTGCAGCACCAGCGCGAGCACGGCGAAGGTCACCACCACGGTGTGGTCCGTCAAGGATCATTTGGTCACCAGTGTAAGCGTGGATAGTAGTCATCAATCCTTCAACAACACCAAAGTTGTCTTGAAGAGCTTTAGCCATTGGAGCCAAGCAGTTTGTAGTACATGAAGCACCTGAGATAACTGTTTCAGTACCGTCAAGAACGTCGTGGTTAGTGTTGAATACAACTGTTTTAACGTCGTTTCCACCAGGAGCAGTGATAACAACTTTTTTAGCTCCACCTTTAAGGTGTTTTTCAGCTGCTTCTTTCTTAGCAAAGAAACCAGTAGCTTCAAGAACGATTTCTACACCGTCAGTAGCCCAGTCGATTTGTTCTGGATCACGTTCAGCAGAAACTTTAACGAATTTACCGTTAACTTCGAATCCACCTTCTTTAACTTCAACAGTACCGTCGAAACGACCTTGAGTTGTGTCGTATTTCAACAAGTGTGCAAGCATAACTGGATCTGTAAGGTCGTTGATACGAGTAACTTCAACACCTTCTACGTTTTGGATACGACGGAAAGCAAGACGACCGATACGTCCGAAACCGTTAATACCAACTTTAACTACCATTAGTGATTTCCTCCTTATGAAAATCATGAAATTTTTATTGTGAAAAGAGTAACTTGAATCACTACAAATCACCTTTCAACAAACCTATTATATAACTATTTAAGTTTAATTGCAAGTACGGGCATTGTTTTTCTATGTTAGTTTCTTTTTTAAACTGTAAATCAAGGAATCTCTTACTATTCATATCGTAGCGATTCTACAGGATCCATTTTACTAATTTTACGTGCTGGGAAGTAGGCTGAGACATAACCAAGTAATAGAGCGAAAGCTAGAGTTCCTAAAACAGATAACAAATTTAATTCAAAAACCTTAGTGATGGATGGGTAAAAGTGATTTACAACCGCATTCGCCAAACTTCCCACCCCTTGTGCAACCAAAAAGGCCAGTAACAAGGCGATGCCTACAATCCAGATAGCCTCGTAAATAAAAATTCCTTTGACATCGCGATTTTGATAACCAACTGCCTTCATGACACCTATTTCCTTAGAACGTTGCATGATATTGATGTAAATAATGATACCAATCATGACCGCTGCTACCACAATAGCTTGTGAGGAAAGCACAATCAACAATCCCTGAATGACACGAATAAAAGTAATCACAATATCAAGAACCTTCTGTTGAGAAAGAACAGTATACTTCTTGTTTTTCTGCAATTCTTCTGTTATCGCTTTTGTTTGTGATGGATCTTTGAGTTCCAAGATAAAATATGATACAGCTTTTGTAAATCCAGCTTCTTTCAAAATCGTTTCCATTTGATGAGACGGCATGAAACTGTTGCTGTCCTCCAGGTCATCTTCATCATTGATTACACGTACAATCTTCGTTTGAAATTGAGCAATCTTACTAGCTTCGGCAGCATTTTCTACAATGCTGGCTGAGACTGATTTGCCAATAACATCATTAGCTGTCAGATTGTTTCCTGTCTGTTCATTCCAATTTTTTAGTAAACTGCTTGGAATCGTCAAACCCTGTTCATTTGCATCCGTATAGAGGGAACCAGCTAACACTTTGTCCGCCTCATTACTACTAACAGAGATACTTGTATCCTCATAGAGACTCACTACTTGAGCATAAGAAGGCATCGTTTGACTCAGATCCATTTCTTGACCATCTATAGTCATATTTGACATGGTCATCCCAAAAGGACTCTCCAAATATTTAATAGCTTCTTTTCCAACTGTATCCGTGATGTAGTTCTTATCATCTTGGTTCAAAAAGCCTCGTCCAACATTTTTTGTGTTTAAAGCAATCTGAACTTGTGAAGGGATTTGACCTCCATTCGTATTTTCATCAATCATCGAAATCAATGCATTTCCCAAGCCAAAAGAAATTAAGACTCCTACAAAACCGATTGAGGTTGCTAGCGCAATCAATAGGTTACGCCACTTTCTTTCCAGAAAGTTATTTAAAGAAAGTTTGAATTTATTTTTCAATGATAATCCTTTATTTTTTGACTTCTTCAACGACTTCACCATCCTTCATTTTGATAATCACGTCTGCATATTCAGCAACCTCTGGATTATGGGTTACAATTAGTACTGTTTTCCCTGTTTGGGCTAAATTTTTAAATACCTCCAATACCATTTCTTGGGATTGAGAATCCAGCGAACCCGTTGGCTCATCTGCTACAATCATATCAGGCTGATTTACCAAGGCACGCGCGATTGCTACACGTTGCTTTTGCCCACCAGAAAGTTGTTTAACATTTTTAGCTACAAAAGGCTCCATGCCCAAGTTACTTAATTGCTCCTTTGCAACCATTGTCATCTCCCTGTCAGATAAATCTTTGACATAGAGAGGTAGCTTGACATTGTCCAAAACAGACTGATGAGGAATGAGGTTAAAGTTTTGAAACACAAATCCAATCTTATCTTTACGAAATTGAGTTAGTTCAATCTCTGATAAGTCACGGAGGGATTCCCCTTTAAACTCTAAATCTCCTTCATATTGTCTATCTAAACCGCTGATGATATTGAGTAGACTGGTTTTGCCACAGCCTGATGGACCGTAAATCGCTGTAATTTTACCTTTTGCAATCTGCAGGTTAACATTTCTTAGAGCCTGCTCTTGATGTTTACCGTCCAAAGTGTAAAACTTTGAAATGTTTTTAATGGATAAAATGGACATTCTTTCCCCCTTGTTTAAAACTGTTATCGTCATACATCACACTTATAGAAAATCCTTCAAGTTGATTGACCCTATAGGCCTACTACTTAGAATTTTCTCTCTATTGCCTCGTTTGCTTCTGGATGTATATCAAGTAATACTCTTCGAAAATCTCTTCAAACCACGTCAACGTCGCCTTGCCGTACTCAAGTACAGCCTGCGGCTAGTTTCCTAGTTTGCTCTTTGATTTTCATTGAGTATAAAATTCATTGTAACAAAAAAGCGACATTTCTCCAATGACAGAAATGTCACTCCTATAAAGCATTTAACAATACCTTTCTAAGTCTTCGCTCCATTCATTATCTAAACTAACGATTAACTTCTCATTGCCAAACATCCTCGCCATCATTTTTGCTTCTTCATACTTTTGTTTGGCTGTATCATAATCCGTCTGAATATAATATTTCCACTCCACCATCAAGACAATCGGTTGTTTTTGAAAATCTCGTGTTTTTTGCCCTATTTTATTTAAGGTCTCGACTGCCCTCTTAAAATAATGAAGCAACCCCATAATCTCTATACAAGTTAAAGAAGCTAACAAGGAGTCTCTAAGTAAGTCCAAACAATCGAACTCTATCTTATCAACCTGAGAACTTAATTTGTCATGAAAATAAAGAATTGTTTCATGCTCAGATTCTTTTATCTCACCCATATTTAAACCATCCATTAACTGACAAAGAAAATACAGTCTCAATTTCAACAATTCCTCAGCCCTATATACATCTCTGGATAGTAAATCTTGAAGACTGTCCTCAATCACACCACTTCCGTATAAAGAATTACTAGTCGCTCTCACTGCATCTATTGCCTGAAGACAGTCCACTATCATCTTCTCATCACGGGGCAGGTCATCATAAAAACACTCAAAAATCTCATCAAAATATTCTTCCTTTTGTTCCTGCAACTCCTTGTCTCCATAGTCAGGATGATGTAAAAGAAAGTACTTTAATTCTTGGTAACGCTTCGGTAATTCCTTATAATCTGGCATCAAGACGTAGGACGGAATTTCTAATCGTTCTGCAATATATTCTAGTGTTTTTATAGTCGGTCGAAATTCTCCTTTTTCAATCCGCACCAACTGACGCACTGATAATTCAGACTCATCCCCGCAAAAAACTGGACGACTAAGTCCTTTTTCTTCTCTTAAGCCTCTTACTTTTTCACCAAAACTGTTCATTCCTTCGGTTTTCTCCTATATTTTAAAAATATAATTTTTTATATTCTATCATAGTTTGGTGAAAACGACAAAAAAGAGACAGGATAACTCCTGCCTCTAAACTGATAAACAATTATTTACGGCGTCCTGGTCTTTCTTTGTAGCCATAATATGCATCTGCCATAATTTCTTCCATGTCAGCTACCATTGGCAAGCGTGGGTTAGCAGGAGAACATTGGTCTTCATAAGCAAGCAAAGCAATTTCATGCAAGCTGTCTTTCCAAGCTTTTTCATCAATTCCTTGATCCTGGAAGTTCATCTTGATACCCACTGCAACACCAAGTTCGTAAACAGCTTTAGCGTATGCCTCAACTGCTTCTTCTGGAGTTGAGTGAGGCAAGCCAAGCATTTTCGCGATGTCTTGGAATTTCTCATCAGCTTTCCAGTAGTTGTATTTAGGCCATGTAGTAGTCTTAGCTGGACGAGTTCCGTTGTAACGGATAACGTACGGAAGCAAGATAGCATTTGTACGTCCGTGAACAGTGTGATGAACACCACCAATCTTATGGGCCATTGAGTGGCTCATTCCAAGGAAGGCATTAGCGAAGGCCATACCAGCCATTGTAGACGCATTGTGCATTTTCTCACGAGCTTCTGGGTCAGCTGTCTTAACAGATTTTTCCAACCATTCAAAGACAAGTTTGATTGTTTGAAGCGCAATACCGTCTGTATAGTCGTTAGCAAAGTTTGAAGTGTAGGCTTCAGTCGCGTGTGTCAAGACATCCATACCTGTATCAGCAGCGATAAAGTCTGGAACTGATTCAACCAAAGCAGGGTCAACAATGGCAATAGTCGGTGTCAATGAGTAGTCAGCCAATGGGTATTTGCGGTTGTTTTTCTTATCAGAGATAACGGCAAATGGTGTTACTTCTGAACCAGTACCTGAAGTTGTTGGGATACCGATGTACTTCGCTTTCTTACCAAGTGATGGGAAGCGGAAGGCGCGTTTACGGATATCCATGAATTTTTGAACCAAGTCACGGAAGTCGATTTCTGGTTGTTCGTAGAAGAGCCACATTACTTTGGCTGCATCCATTGGTGAACCACCACCAAGAGCAATGATTGTGTCTGGTTCAAATGCTTTCATCACCTCAGCACCACGTTCTACAGTTGTGATGTCTGGATCTGGTTCAACATCTGAGAAGACTTGGATAGTTACACGGTTGCTACGTGCGTTCAATTGATCGATAACACGTTGAACGAAACCGAGTTTTTCGATAGATTTGTCTGTAACAATCAGAACGCGTTCAATATCTTCACATGTTTGAAGGTATTGGATAGAATTGCGTTCGAAGTAAATTTTTGAAGGAACTTTAAACCACTGCATATTATTTCTCCGTCTTCCGACTTTTTTGATATTCAAGAGGTTAATGGCACTAACGTTATCCCCAACTGAGTTGCGTCCGTAAGAACCACATCCAAGTGTCAATGATGGCAAGAAGGCATTGTAAACGTCCCCGATACCACCGAAAGTAGAAGGTGAGTTACAGATAACACGAATAGCTTTAACAGCTTTACCAAATTCTTTAGTCAATTCTTCATCAGCTGTGTGGATAGCTGCTGAGTGTCCAAGACCGTTAAATTCAACCATTTGACGAGCCTTAGTAATACCATCTTCACGGCTTTCAGATTTCAAAACTGCGATAACTGGTGACAATTTTTCACGAGTCAATGGTTCATTTTCACCAACTTCTTTACATTCAGCAGCAAGAATGTTTGTTCCTTCTGGAACTGTAAATCCTGCTTGTTCTGCAATCCAAGTTGCTGGTTTACCAACGATGTCAGCGTTCAATTTCGCACCAGCACAGTTTTTGCTGTTTGCTTTGACGCCGAAGCAGAACTCTTCAAGAAGTGCTTTTTCTTTTTTGTTTACAAAGTAAGTATGATAAGATTTGAACTCTGCTACAAATTCATCGTAAATTTCTTTATCAATGATAACCGCTTGTTCAGATGCACAGACCATACCATTATCAAATGATTTAGACATAACGATATCGTGTGCAGCTTGACGAATGTTAGCTGACTTTTCAACATAAGCTGGAACGTTTCCGGCACCTACCCCAAGAGCTGGTTTACCACATGAGTAAGCCGCTTTAACCATGGCATTACCACCTGTTGCAAGGATTGTCGCAACGCCTTCGTGGTTCATAAGGGCACTAGTTGCTTCCATAGATGGTTCAGTGATCCACTGTACACAGTTTTCAGGAGCACCAGCTGCGATAGCTGCATCGCGGACGATACGAGCTGCGTGAGCTGATGATTCTTGAGCTGATGGGTGGAAGGCAAAGACGATTGGATTACGTGTCTTCAATGAAATCAATGATTTGAAGATTGCTGTTGATGTTGGGTTTGTTGTAGGAGTGATACCACAAACAACACCAACTGGTTCAGCGATAAGAGTCAAACCTGTTACATCGTCTTCTTCGATAACGCCAACTGTCTTAGTGTGGCGCATGTTGTTTACTACGTGTTCACAAGCAAACAAGTTCTTAGTCGCTTTATCTTCGAATACACCACGTCCTGTTTCTTCAAAGGCATGTAAAGCCAATTCTCCGTGGGCATCCAAAGCTGCTACTGATGCTTTGGCAACGATGTAGTCAACCTGCTCTTGATCCAACTTACGCATTTCTTCAAGAGCAACTAGAGCTTTTTGCACCAATCCATCGACATGATTTTCAGCAGCAAGTTTCTTTTCCTCTGGTGTCACAGTTTTTTTATCAGCCATAATTTCCTCCATAGCTTTCAAGGATTTAATCCTTTGTTAATTTTTTCACAAGTTTATTATAACGTATTATTTCAACTTTGTAAACAGTTTCATAAACATTTCACAAAGAATTTTTAGCACCTTGTGAAATGTTTGTCATTATCTTTGCTTATTAGCCTTTTTCTTTAAAGTTTGTGAAATTTATTTCAAATATTTTTTATTTCACAAACTCATTTGGAAGAAAATCTTGGAAAGAAAGGGATTTGCAGGTAAGCGCTTACTTGTCTGGTTTTAACAATACCTCCTTTGATAAGGAGGCTTTATTTTTGTTGAAAAACGCCTTGTTTAAAAGTCCCTTCATAAACAACTTCTTGTTCTGTTGTTAGTTTTCCTTTTCCTTCAGCCTGACCATTTACAAAATCACCTTCGTAGGTCCAACCTTCTTTAGATTGAAAAGTACCTTTTCCGTTGAAAGCTCCATTGTTGAAGCCACCTGTATATTGGTCTCCATTTTGGAAGGTAATGGTACCTTGACCATTCATTTTACCACGGACAAGACTGCCATCATAAACAATCGTTCCATTATCGAGTTTTAAGACACCTTTTCCTGGAATATTTAGAAAAAAGACGAGTACAGCACAGAAAACAATGGTAACTACTGCCAAAAGCTCTAAACGTGGACGAGTCAGATAGACACGATACTTTTCGTAAAAATTCGTAAGATTTTCCACCTTAACTCTCCTTTTCTAAACGTTCTAACCAAGCTTGACAGCCCTCTTGAACACGTCGATAGGTTTCCTCAAAATTGCCTGTATACCAAGGATCTGGAACACTTTCAGATGCAAATGAGTAAATCTTATCTTGACAGTCTACTGGACACATCTGACGTAAGTCAGAAACATTTGAAGCATCCATTCCGATAATATAATCAAAGACTTCAAAATCTTCCTTACTAATCTGAAGCGATGTCTTGCCTTTTTCATAAGGAATCTCATACTGTTGAAAAATCCCTTGAGTTCCCTTATGAATCGGATTGCCATGTTCCCAAGAGGAAGTCGCTCGACTTTGGATTTCATAGTTATCTGTCATTGATTTCATAACAAATTCAGCCATAGGGCTGCGACAAATATTCCCCAGACAGACAAAGACTAATTTTTTCATCCCATTTCCTTTCTTTTATAGAAAAACGGGAGTTCGTGATCCCGTCTTATTTTTCAATTGCACCTTCGAGTGAAGTTGTTTCTTTAAGTGGTAATACGGTCTTGATAGCAGCTAGTTCAAAAGTCAAGTAAACTCCATCTACATCAAGAACAATTGTTTTCTTTTCTGTATCTACTTCATCGACTGTTCCATAAAGGCCACCGATTGTAATCACTTCATAGCCTTTCTGTAGTTTATTCAAGCTTTCCATACGTTTTTGTGCTTGTTTCTTTTGAGAACGTTGCGTAAAGAACATCAAGCCCACCATAAGGGCTAGCATGATTAAAAATGTATAATTTGGATTCATTGTCTTCTCCTTTGTCTTTTACATAGGACTACTATATCAAATTTCGGCTACTTTTACAAGATTGTACCTTGCTTTTCTAGTAAGAAAAACCAGAGCTTGCGCCCTGATTTTTAGGATTATTTCAAATTTTGAACGACTTTTACAAGATTTTCGACAGTAAAGCCATATTCTGCCAATACTTTTGGTGCTGGGGCAGAGGCTCCGAAGGTATCAATACCGAGAACGGCACCATCGAGACCAACATATTTGTACCAGTTTTGAGTTGCACCCATCTCGACTGCAACACGACGGCGAACTGCATTTGGAAGAATTTCTTCCTTGTAAGCTGCATCTTGTTTATCAAAGACATCTGTAGATGGCATGCTGACTACGCGGATGTTTTCGCCTTGACTAGCCAATTCTTTAGCAGCTGAGACAGCAAGATTAACCTCTGAACCTGTCGCAATCAAGATGGTATCAAAGTCGGCTGCATTTTCATATACAACATAAGCACCTTTAGCAACCTTGTCGAAGTCTGTTCCCTCTTCGACAGTCAAGTTTTGACGTGTCAAGACAAGGGCAGTTGGTGTTTTCTCACTTGTCACTGCAAGGTACCAAGCTGCTTGCGTTTCACGCGCATCTGCTGGACGGAAAACATTTAGATTTGGCATAGCACGAAGACCTGCTAAATGCTCAACTGGTTCGTGAGTCGGACCATCTTCCCCAACTGCGATTGAATCATGGGTAAAGACATAAGTCACAGGAAGTCCTTGTAAGGCTGACAAGCGGACAGCTGCCTTCACATAGTCAGAGAAGACGAAGAAAGTTCCACCGTATACACGAAGTCCACCATGAAGAGCCATCCCGTTCAAGATTGTTCCCATTGCAAATTCACGAACACCAAACTGAATGTTACGATTCAAGCGATTGGTATCGTCTTGAAGTCCATCCGTCTTGATATAAGTCATGTTTGAGTGAGCAAGGTCAGCTGATCCACCTAGGAAGGTTGGTAATTTAGCTGCCACAACATTCAAGGCATCTTGACTTGAATTACGAGTTGCTTGAGAAAAACCATTTTCTAAAGCTGGGAAGTCTGCTGGAGTCACTTCGACTGGATCACGTCCGTCGATGATGGCTTCTACTTCTGCAGCCAGTTCTGGATGAGCTTCTTTATAATCTGCAACTAATTTAGTCCAAGCTTGATAAGCTGATGCGCCACGGTCTGCAACATGTTCTTTGAAATCAGCATATACTTGTTCTGGAATTTCAAATGGTTCGTAGTCCCAACCGAGGGCTTGGCGAGTTGATGCAGTTTCATCTGCTCCAAGAGGGGCGCCGTGTACAGCATTAGTTCCTTGTTTGTTTGGAGAACCATATCCAATAACCGTCTTCACTTCAATTAAAGATGGCTTTCCTGAAGCTTTTGCTGTTTCGATAGCAGCATGGATGGCTTCCAAGTCTGTTCCATTTTCAACCAAGGCAGTATGCCAACCGTAGGCATTGTAACGGTCACGAACACTTTCTGTAAAGGAATCCTTTGTCTCACCATCCAAGTTGATATCATTTGAATCATAAAGAACAACCAACTTATCCAGTTTTTGCAAGCCTGCGTATGAAGCTGCCTCGCTTGAGACACCTTCCATCAAGTCTCCGTCTCCACAGATAACGTATGTATAGTGGTCAAAGATATTGTAGCCTTCGCGGTTATATTTGGATGCCAAGAAACGTTCTGCTTGGGCAAAACCAGTGGCAGTTGAAATCCCTTGACCTAGAGGACCTGTCGTAGCATCAATCCCTGCTGTATGGCCAAATTCTGGGTGACCTGGTGTTTTTGAACCCCACTGACGGAAGCTCTTAATCTCATCCATGCTGACATCTTCAAAACCAGAAAGGTGAAGAAGGGCATAAAGAAGCATTGAACCATGACCAGCTGAAAGAATAAAGCGGTCGCGGTTAATCCAGTTTGGTTGAGCTGGATTGATACGAAGTTGTTTTGTAAAGAGGCTGTAAGCCATCGGAGCCGCTCCCATAACCACACCTGGGTGACCTGAGTTGGCTTTGTTGATAGCGTCAATACCTAGGAAACGGATTGCATTAACAGATAGATTTGACATAGAATTTCCTTTCTATTTGAGGTGATTATTGAATCACACATTCTATTCTACTATTATATGAAAATTATCCGTATCATGCAACATACGGATAACCTCCAAAGAATATTTTTATATTATAGCAAAGCTTTAAATTGAATGTTAGAGTCTTGTTCAAAACAATCGTCAAAACCACGTGGATGATGGTATTCTACTAAGTGTTGATCTTGAGGATAAGTGTACTTACCGCCAACTTCCCAGATAAATGGATGGAAATCGTATTGCAAGCGATCTTTTCGCATTTTCCAAAGTTCTAGAATCTCATTAGTAGAAGCCATGAAGTTAGACCAGATATCATAGTGAACTGGGATAATGACTTTGGTACGTAGATTTTCTGCCATACGAAGAAGGTCGATAGATGTCATTTTGTCTTGGATACCTACCGGATTTTCACCATAGTTATTCAAAGCAACATCAATTTTAAAGTCTTTACCATGTTTTGCAAAATAGTTTGAGAAGTGAGAATCTGCACCATGATAGATGGTTCCACCTGGTGTTTCAAAGATATAGTTAACAGCCTTTTGAGCCATTTCTTCATCTGTAACAGCCAAGCCAGCAAGTTCACCGCCTGTCTCATCAGCACCGTTCACTGGGAGAGTTACCAAGCAAGTACGGTCAAATGATTCTACTGCATGAATCTTCATATCTTTTAATTCGATAGTGTCACCTGGCTTCACAACGATGATACGTTCTTTTGGAACACCCCATCCTTCCCAGATTCGTCCACAGTGGTAAGGACCGATAAACTTAACATGCTCTAACTTAGGATTGTTGAGAATTGCTGCAGCTGTGTATGGGTCGATATGATCACTGTGGAAGTGTGAAACTAAGTAATAGTCTAGTTCGTTGATAGCAAATGGATCGATAACCATTGGCTGAACACGCAAGTTTGGTTGCAACTTACGAACACCTGCCATATTTGCCATTTGGTGCCCACGAACCATATCTTTCACTTTTTTGGTTGATTTTCCACGGTTTGACCAAAGGTCCATGACAACGTTAGCACCAGCTGGTGTCTTAATCCAAGTACCACAGTTGCCTAGCCACCACATGGCAAAGTTGCCTTCAGGTACGACTTCTTCTTCGATTTCTTCGTTCAACCAGGTTCCCCACTCTGGGAAAGTGGCTAAAATCCATGACTCTCTTGTAATTTCTTTGACGTTTGGCATATGTTGCCTCCTTTGGATATAATTGTTATCTTTGAGATTAGTATACCACCCTTCAAAACACTAAAAAAGACCAAGAAAAACACAGGTTTGTGTTCATCATTGGACTGTCCTTCAAATATCTTCCAAAAAAGCTTGAACTACTATTTCTTGATTTATAAGTGTTTGAACCTCTTCTTGGAACTTACTAGCCAACTTGCTATCTACAATATAAGACGAAATAAGACTAGAAAGATTTTCACTGAAACTTTTGCCCTCATTACCAAATATATTGTGTTTAAGATAGTCTAGCATTCTCAAAATATCTTCTGCTTCAAGGATAGGATTAACCCTTAAAATCGGAAATCTGCTATCCAAATCATCATTAGTAGTAATCACTACATCAACTTGTGCAATATCTTCCACACTCTTAAATTGTTCTGTTGTAAATACAGTGTCAATTTGCTCATTTGGAAAATAAAGTTTGCATTGTTTCAGCAAAAGTCTCGAAACCGCAACACCTTCATCACAAACGAGATAAACTTTTTTCATATTTTTTTGAGACGATGGTGTATACTTTAAAAATCCTCCAATATGAATCGTCAAATAGGCAATATCATCGTCTGTTAGCCGAATAAACCATGCTCCTTCTAAAATTTCCGCAGATTTTCTAGTGACTAAAAATAATTCTCCATACTTGGATCGAATTTGTTTTGTTAGAGGATTTTTAGAAAAAATACCGTAAGTCTTTCTAAATAACAAGGCTTTACAGTGGATCATCAAATTTCGTAACAAATCATCCTTGTTCTCAATCTCCATTCGGATTTGTGATTCAAAATACCAGATAAATTCTTCTAAAGCAAGTTTTAATTGCCGAAAATCATCACTTTCTGCATGAATATCCAAATCTTTACGATAGGAGAGGAGGAGAACAGCTACAAGAGAAACTTCAAGTCCTGACAAAGAAATTTCAAACTGTTGAAACAACCGTTCTCCTAATTTCTTAGACACCTGATACTCTATTCTTTTTCTTATCAAAGAAAACTCTTTCTCTATATCCTGATGTCTTTCTTGATACTGTTCAACATTATGACAGCTTAACAGCAAATAAGGTAGAACCTGCAACATAAAAGTTATTTCATGATGGTTTATTTTCTTCCCTAAATCTTGTTCAACTAAAGGAACCTGTTCCTTAAAAAATTGGTTCATTTCAACAGAAAGCAAACACTCATCATCTAACCTCTCTTTCATCTTATCTTCTAAAATAGATACAAAAGTGGCATTTTCTTCCATAAAAATATGATATAGAAGCGATTGAAGATACTGAATTTTATTAAGAGGGTGGGCATGAAGGTGGTATCCCTGTGACTTGCTCACTTGCAAGGTCACCTGATATTGTTCCAAAGTTAGTTGATAACGAATACTATTCAAATCATTGAGAACAGTATTCCTAGATACCTCTGTTAACTCTATCAATTTTTCAATCGTAATACGTTCTTTAGAAATACCTATCCATAGTAACATTATCATCATACGTTCATGCGCACTCATGATATAATCGTACGAATCTACTTCCGATAATAGTTTACAACAAGCATCTCTCTGCTCTTCCGTTAAGTGAATACCAATTCGTGGAATACTAATGATGTGAAGCGCCTCGTCACCCAGAGCAGCATTGATTTTGTCAATGTGATAATAAATTTTCCTTCTTGACTCTTTCAAATCTTTCGAAATCGCCATAATCGTTTTGGACGTTTCTTGATCCATCAAATATTGAAGTAAATCACAACTTGCCTTATCCAGTACCATATTAAAAAATCCCCCAAATCTATTGATATCACAGCAATTCTTTTTATTTTACCATATATATATCAAGCGCTATTTCTAAAAAATCTTTCAAAATTACTTCAACTCCAACTTTACTCTCAATAAAAATCAAATGTAAAAAGAGGAGCTAAATTTATCTTTTCTCCTCCTTCATCGTTCTTACTTTTGACCATAATAAGCATTTGGTCCATGTTTACGTTGGTAGTGTTTTTCTAGTATGTACTGGGGAGCAGGTTCAACTCTTGGATTGATTTGTTCTGTAAAGCGATTCATCTTTGATACTTCCTCTAGTACGACAGAGTGATAAACAGCATTCTCTGGATTTTTGCCCCAGGTGAATGGACCGTGATTGCGTACAACAATTCCTGGTACTTCAACCGGGTTAAGTCCGCGATGTTCAAACTCTTCTACGATAACCAGGCCAGTATCTTTTTCATAGGTCACTTCTACTTCGTCCTTGGTCAAACTACGGGCGCAAGGGATTGAACCGTAGAAATAATCTGCATGGGTTGTTCCGTAGAAAGGAATATCACGACCTGCCTGAGCCCAACCAACAGCTTCTGTCGAATGGGTGTGAACCACACTACCAATTTCTGACCAAGCCTTATATAATTGCACATGAGTTGGGAGGTCGGAAGATGGTCTTAAATCCCCTTCTAGGATCTTACCATCTAGATCAGTCACTACCATGTTTTCAGGTGTCAATTCGTCATAATCCACGCCTGATGGTTTGATAACAATGACACCGAGTTCGCGATTGACTTCCGATACATTCCCCCAGGTAAATTTGACAAGTCCATGTTTTGGCAATGATTGATTGGCATCACAGACTCGTTTACGCATAGCATTGATTACTTGATTCATCTTACATCAAACCTGCTTTCTTAATGAGTGGATAGAGAAAAGCTTGCGCCTCTTGAACGGCTGCGCGTGTTTCTTCTACTGTTTCACAATTTTCAGACCACATTTCGATTAGGAAAGGTCCATTATAATTGGTTTCCTTTAAAATATCGAAAGCTTCTTCCCATTTGACACAACCTTGCCCAAAAGGTACATCTCGGAACTGCCCCTTTGAACTTTCTGTCACTGCATAAGTATCCTTGAGATGGAGAGCTGCGATGGCATGATGACCAAGATAAAACTCACTATAGATATCATTATGCCATGCAGACACATTACCAATATCTGGATATACAAAGAGGAAGGGAGAGTCAATCTCTTTTTCTATAGCCAAATATTTTTCGATGCTATTGATGAAAGGATCATCCATAATTTCAATAGCAAGTACCACCTGAGCTTCTTCAGCCCAGTCACAGGCTTTTCTCAAATTTTTGATAAAACGTTGGCGTGTCTGGGATGACTTTTCCTCATAGTAAACATCGTAACCAGCTAATTGAATCGTACGAACTCCCAAGTCTTGAGCTAATTCGATACATTTTTTCATGAGTTCTGGAGATTTTTCCTCTAGAACTGGATCTTTTGATCCCAATGGGTAGCGACGATGGCCTGAAAAACAGATAGAAGGAATACGAACACCAGTTTCATAGATTGCTTTGACAACTTCCAAGCGTTCTTCCTTACTCCAGTCAAGTCTTGCTAAACGCTCGTCACGTTCGTCAATAGACATCTCGACAAAATCAAAGCCTAACTCCTTGGCAAAATTTAAACGTTCTAGCCAAGTAAAGTGTGTTGGGGTTGCCTTTTCATAAATTCCAATTGGACGTACCATGATTTACCCCCAAATTCGTTTGATTTCATCCTTGAAGGCACGCGCTGCTCCTGCTGGATCCGCAGCCTCTGTAATTCCACGACCTGCGATAAAGGTAAAGACATCAACACCTTCAAAGAGTTTGAGAGTATCTACATCTAGACCACCTGTTACAGATACACGGAAGCCCATGTCAATGAGTTTTTTAACCTTATTAAGGTCTTTTTCACCCCAAGTTTCACCAGCAAGAAGAGCATCACGAGATTGGTGATAAATAGCTTGTGAGATACCTGCATCTAGCCAAAGCTGAGCTTGTTCAAAAGTCCAATCGCCATAAAGCTCGATCTGGATTTCGCCTCGTTCTCCTCGTTCAGTCTTGATAGCCTTTAGAGCTGCTTCCATAGTAGGGATGGTTGCACAACAGATACAAGTCATCCAGTCTGCTCCACGAACCGCATTATTTTTAGCAACTGTTCCACCAGCATCAGCACATTTTGTGTCTGCCACAATAATCTTATCTGGGAAAAGGCTACGCAAGACTTCAGCCAGTTCACTTCCAACTTGAAGCAAGCAAACAGTTCCAGCTTCGATAATATCTACTTCCTGACCAACAGAAACAGCTGCTTTAATCGCTCCTTGCAAGTCTGAATGGTCTAATGCAACTTGTAAATTAGGTATTCTTTTTGTCATTTCTTTATTCCTCTTTCTAACTTTCCAAATCCAATCCTTCGAGATAAGGGCTATCCTTAGATTCTTCAATCATAGCCAAGACATCTTCTTTAGTCTGGCAAGCCTGTAAACGTGCAATAGAATCTTCTAATTCAAACAGGGCAATAATTTGTGGAATGGCTACACTTGTGTGAATTTTTGAGCTTGTTGCTGCTAGTGCCAACAAAACAGATACCTCTTTCCCATCTGAAAATACAACAGGATTTTGTAAGGTAATCAATGAAAAGGCATCACTTTGCACACCAGCTTCAGGTCTAGCGTGGGGCATAGCCATACCTGGCATCAAGATATAGTAAGGCCCATACTCTTCAGTCGATTCAATGATAGCATCGTAATACTCTGGCAAAATTGCCCCACTTTCAATCAAGGGATCTACTGCTACCTTGACTGCTTCTTTCCAATCGTTAGCCTCTAAACCTAGTCGGATCGAGTCGTTGTCAATTAAAGCTTGTTTTAAATTCATATCTGCCTCCTTTATTTAAAGAGGGAGAAGGACAGAAACGATAACTCTCAGTTTCTGTCCAGCCCCCTCCAACCTTTTACTGTAGTGCTTGACTGAGTTTTTCGGTGATTTCTTTATCATCCATCAAGTTATCAAGCCCAATTAACTTCCCATTAGTTCGCCCTTCCAATTCTTGAATCAAATGAAGAGAAGCGATTACGATGTCATATCCTACTGCTAAACCTTTAGCTTCACCGACACTGCATGAATTGACTGTAAAATCTGTTTGATTAAGCTTACGGAGAGCATTTTCAACCTTCATCTTGATAACCATTGAGGAACCCATTCCATTTCCGCACGCTGCTAATACTTTAACCATTTTATTTCTCCTTTTCTAGATACTAAGCTTCTTCTTGAACTTCACCGTTGTAATATTTCTCTTTATCTTTTGCTTTGGCAAATTGAAGTTGAGGAATAACAAGCAAGAAGAGACACACAAGTACATAACCAACAATAGCAAGGTATTTGAAGATATATCCAAATCCAAGCCATGGGAATTCAAAGTCGATATTTCCATGGTAGCCACCATAAGATGCCAAATCGAGAAGGGCCACACAAAGAGCTCCTAGAGCAACTTGAAGGACACCTGATATAAAGGAAAGGATAACAGCCGCTTTCCATCCACCGCGTTTATCAGCGTAGACCGCAATGGCTGCATTGTCAAAGAACACTGGTACAAATCCTGTAATAATAAGAATCGGATTTTTAAAGACGATGAGCAAAACAATTGTAATCAATTGACCAATCAAACCAAAGGTAAATCCTGACAAGACAGCATTTGGAGAACCAAATCCATAAGAAGCTGCAACGTCAACCGCTGGGAATGAACCTGGCAACAATTTGTTTGAAATACCTTGGAAGGCGTTTGTCAACTCAGATACGAACATTCGGACACCTTGCATCAAAACGAACAAGTAAACTGAGAAGGTAAAGGCTGTTTGGATAATGTACATAAAGAAATCTTGTTTAGCAGGATTGAATAGAGTTCCTGAAGTGATGACTTCTTTATTAGACATAATGTCTGGACCCAAGATTAAAAGAATGGCTCCGAAGAATACGAGCATCAAGGTAGCAGATGCAACAACTGTATCGTGGAAGATTGAGAGGAACTTAGGTAATTTAAGATTGTCTAAACTTTCTTCTTTCTTACCAAAGCGTCCTGCTACTTTATCTACAAACCAGATTGCAAATTGCTGTTGGTGACCAATCGCAAATCCGCCACCACCAGTCAAGCGTTGAGTTGCCTCAACAGTCATATTTGAACTAACTGCCCAGTAAAGTCCACAGATGATACCAATCGCTGCTGTACCGTAAGCATTGCGCAATTGTGGTACTAAGAATAGAACCATAAGAGATACTGTTGCAGCTTGTTGTACCATGATGTGACCAGTAATAAAGAGGGTTCTTACCTTCGTAATCTTTCGAAGAGCTACGAGCAAGATATTTATTCCGAAACCAATCAATAGAGCTGTGGTTGCAGTTCCAACAAAATCTGGAAACTCTGCTGCAATTTTGTTGTTTGCTGCAGCAAGTCCAAAGTAAGGGTCGATAACCGCTGCACCAATTTGGAATTTGTAGTTAAGGGCTGCTAAGATTGGACGGAAGGTTGTAACCAAACCACCAGCACCCACGTTAAGCAACATATACCCTAAAGTGCGTATCCTATCAACACCAATAAACCTACGAAAAATGCGGGATTCTGCAAAATATTGCTAGAAAACCAATTTAGAACACTTGAAACGACTTCCATAATTGTTCTCCTTTTGAATTGTTTTTGTAAGTTTATTATATAATGCGAAAGCGCAAACAAAAAGACCAAGAATTACACAGCGGACTGTTCACTCTTGGACTGTATGATTTATGATGTTTTACAAATTATCTTATTTTCTCGTAGCTAGATAATAGGGAAGAATTTTCTGTCATAGGAACATCTACCTTCACTAAAACTTTTCGAACTTCTTGACTTCTCACCTTCTCGCGTAAAGTACGACGCTTTTCTTCATTCGCCTCCCACCGTTGACTTTGACCATTAGAGTAGGTTAGATAATAAATCCCTTTAACGGTTGGAATGTCTAAAACTTTGGTCTGCTTGCCCAGTGTTTGCTCATCCTTCTTACGTTCGATGAAACTGACTTCCAAAGAAATTCCAAAGTCAGTAGATGTCCCATACAAACGTAAGGCCATCATAGGTTCTGTCACTTGTCCGTCTCTCTGTAGATAAACCCAAAAATGTGGTCTCAAACACTGGGCCTGATTCATCCACTGACTAGTCTGTTGGAGTTGCCATTCTGGATGGCTTGCTTGAAAGGCTTTGGCCAGTTCTGTAAAAGCCTTTCGTGCCTCTTGGCCTTTATAGCGCAATTCCAGCATCTTCTCTCGCTCTGCTCCCGCTTTATCAGGATTACGGTACTGCAAACCAGCAAAGTCTAAATAATCTCTTATCTTATTCAACATCCGTTTCATCTCCTCTAGCTAGCAAAAAATCAGGATAAACCTGATTTTACTTATTCTGTATCTACAACGACATAGCGATTGGGCTCGTCACCCTCAGAGTAACTAGTCACGCCATCCATACGTGAAATAATACGGTGGATAATCTTGCGTTCGCTATTTGACATGGGATCTGTTTGATGACTGCGGCCTTCTTCTAAAACACGAGTCGCCAATTTTTGCGCATAGGTCTGCAAGACTTCTGCACGGTGTTCAACATAATCATTGACATTGATTGTAATATAGAAGGTTCTTGAATAGCTATTATAAAGATAATTTTGAGCCAACAGTTGCAAGGACTTCAAGACTTTACCATGGTAACCGATAATACGACCTGGTTCGTTGGTGTTAATTTGTAGATTGATGCTACGACGGTTATAGTCATTTGAAATCGTCGCCTCAACGTCCATGTCATCCACAATCGCTTGAACATAGGCAGTCACATCCGTAGCTACTTGTTCAATATCAAAGCTTGGTCCAACTTTCAAGCCCATCTCTGTCAGGTCTTGATTTTCAGTCTGGTCTTGCTCAGTTTCAAGGTCATCAGCGCCTGCATCTTCCCTCATCGCTTCCTCGATTTGAAGTTCATTTAAAATCTCAATGTGACCAGTTTCTTCTAAGATAGTGCTGGCATGTCTTTCATGTTTTAAGATTTCAGCCTTGACTTCATCAGAAATACCTTGGCCTTCTTCCTCAATCTTTTTAATTGCCTCTACAACATGACCCAAATCAACGGTCGCTTCACTAACTGTTTTAACAGGCTCATTCAAATCATTGATTTGCTTTGGAACTCCCTTTACAGCTTGTTGATTTGCTTTGACAACAGTCGTTTCACTAATCGCTTCAATATGCACTTGGGCTGGTTTTTTACCAAATAAACCAAGAAAGCCTTTTTTCTCCCTAGAAATGACTTTAATATGTGCCTTCTTCCTTGGAATATCTAATTCTTTCAATCCTTTTTGGATTGCTTCTTCAACAGTTGAACCTGTAAATACTACCATTACCAGATTCCTCCTTATTATTTCGTTTTCTGAGCCTTTTTCTTGGCTTTTCTTTTTCTATTTTCCAAATCTTTCTGTGCCTGTACTACAGCCTCGCGCTCTGCGATAATCTTGAATGGATTGTTCAAGAAATAGGTTTGCAAGACTTGGTAAGCATTGGACACTGTCCAGTATAGGGCGACTCCACCTGGCGCATAAACTGCAAAGATAAAAATCAAGACTGGAATCCCATACATCATCGCTGTCGTAGCGCCATTACGCTCAGACAAGGCTTTATTAGACAGCCAAGTACTTAAAAAGGTGAATACTGCTGCTAAAATCGGAAGAACAAGGGTTGTATCCACACTACCAAGGTTAATCCATAAGAAATGACCTGTCTTTAAAAAGTCAACTCTTGATAGGGCTTGGAACAGGGCCAAAATAACCGGCATCTGAATCAAAATCGGCCAAAGAGAGTCTGACTGTCTGACACCCATTTCTTTAAATACTTTACGCATTTCCTGCTCTAGTTTGGTTCTGCTTTCCATATCTCGACCTGGATATTGTTCTCGAAGCGCCTTAATGCGTGGCTGAGCTTCCTGCATTTTCCTAGAAGCCACCATTTGCACCTGAAAGACTGGCAAGAGGACTGTACGAATCAAGACCGTAAAGAGAATAATCCCCACTCCGATACTAATATCAAACGATAAAAAGCGAATGATTTCCGCAAAGAAGTAAACCAATTTACTCCAAAAATCAGCCGATTCGGCTGTAATATCGCTAGTTACCCCATTAGTCGCACAGGCTGTCATAATCAATAGAGACAGTCCTAGCAAACTAGTCAACTTTAGTTTCTTTTTCACTCCCATTTCCTTCCTGGTAAATCTTTGATAATTTTAATACGTGGAGTAGATTTTTCTCCATCTCTGCGTATCCCAAGGTTTCAACCCCTTTTCGAGCAATGACAACAAAGTCGACATCTTCTACCAGACTCCCTTTTGCATTCTGGATAATATGTCGGATTCGTCTCTTGATTTGATTTCTAGTGACCGCATTCCCCAGCTTTTTGCTAACTGATAGACCTACTCGAAAATGGTTTTTCTGGTTTTCTAGTTGGTAGACGACAAATTTGCGATTGGCAAAACTTGTCCCCTCCGTGAAAATCGCCTTAAAATCTTTCTCTCTTTTTACACGAAAGTTTTTCTTCAAAACTCAACTCCATCTATTAAATTACTACTATTATACCATATTTTTCAAAAAAGCCAATCATAGCAAGGTTTTGAACAATTCTACCAATATTCTCTTGTTTATTTTTTAATCCTTTTCGTCGTGCTTTCATTCTCTTTCTTATTGTCACAATGTCTACCGTTCCCGTAACAGTCTATACTTAAAACTTAAAAAATTTGAAGTCATTTTCCCTGTAAACACTAAAAACGACAAAATGGTTAGAAAATTTATTTTCCAACTACTTTATCACATTCATTAAAGACAGAATTATCATTTTAACCTTCTTAATTACAAGTATTTAAGCATAACTAACCCCAAATAGCACATTTTCCAGCAGAGATTCCTAATTGTGCAACGATTCCTGCAACGTTACTCTTCATGCCAAATTTAGCAAGTTCCATTGCTATATATGAGGCAGCTTTGCCCCACATTTTACCTTGAATATAACTGATAATGTCCCCTCTCATTAAATCAACAAGTTCCATACCTGGAATCATACCAATCAACTCATCACGCATACATGAAACAAAATCTCTATCTTGTAAAGAAGCTTGCAAGTTTTGAACCAAATTAGGCTCTGTATAAATACGTTCAATGCCCATTACAATATACGGTGCTAAAGTGCCATAGCGTTCTGTCAATAATTCTTTATTAACATAAAGAACGCCATTCTCATAACTCGTCGCTTCTGTAAACAAGAATTTCAAATCCTTCTCTACTTCGGCAACATCAATATACTCTACAGTTGTATTTGGAACCTTTGTTTCGTTAGCATATGCAATCCCTATAAAACTCGGTACCATAATAAGCAAAGTCGTAGCAATAACAATACATTTTGTAATTATCTTTTTCATGTCATTCACTCTTTCTGAAAGAAATCGTGTTGTGCTAAATAATCATAATGTTGTTTGTTAAATTGATACTGTCCTAAATGTTGACTGATATTACCTACATCTACTGAAAAGATGTACTGTTCACTTTGATAGTGCCATTTAATTCTAACTGTGTTCAAGACTGTGTTATAACTAAAATCTTCAACTTGACTCCAGGACATTTCAATGACTTGATTAGGCCGATTTTCAGTTACATCACTAATGTCCATCAAGTAAATCCCCTTAGATGTGAATGACATAATCTTTGGCTTCACACTCGACTGAACATAGTAGGCTCCTCCTATAATGAAAAAATCAATAAAGGATTTCAGCCATGTCTTTTTCTTAAAAGCCATCAGAAAATTCCTTTGTCCCTCGATATGACAAGTTGAAAGAAATGATTCAATCTGTTTTTCTGTTGCAAATTCCATAATAGTACCCATGATGTTACCTCCATAACTATAAACCAAGAACGATACAACAGCTCTTATAACTTATTACTGTACTATTATAGCATAAATTGTAAGCGGATACAATCAAAAATTGACATAATATAAAATATTAATTGATGCTACCTGTCATTCTAAGCGAAAATTGGAAATAAGTTATCTTTTATCACTTTTATAGCAAATTTAAATTACAACAGCACAATACGACTTCTAATACATTTTTAGAAATGCATTGAAATCAGCTAATTAATTTATTCACATTTTATAGTATGTTGAAATAGAATATGAACAAATTGATTGAGAAATTCATCCTCATTTTTAACAATATTTCAGAAACCGATGTATCCTATTCTTGACTCAATGTACTATATCTCAATCCACTATAACGCTTCTTAAAATCATCCACCGCTATCTATGACTTCTACCTTTCAAAGCTAGTTAAGTTTAAAAAAAGAAGCTGGAAAAATAACTTTCCCAACTCCTTGTATTGAATATTTTTTTAGTTTCACTTATTTTTTCAAGCGTTCAACATCACGGGCAATGACTAATTCTTCATCTGTTGGAATAACCAAGACACGGATCTTCGCTGCATCTGTTGAGATGTCTCCTGTCACACCAAAGATATTCTTTTCATCATCAACATCACAACCAAACCACGAAATTCCTGAGATTACATCATGACGGAAATTTTCTGCATTTTCACCAACACCTGCTGTGAAAACAATGGCATCTGCTCCATTTAGTACTGCAAGGTACTGACCGATATGTTTTTGAATACGGTCAACATACATTTCATAAGCCAAGCTAGCGTCGTGATTCCCTTCTGCTACAGCAGCTTCTATGTCACGCATATCGCTAGAATTAGCAGAAACTCCCAAAAGACCCGATTCACGATTAAGAACACTACTGATATCTTCTGGTGTATTAAAATCCTCTGTATATTGCATTAAATAAGGAATGATAGCTGGATCAATGTCCCCTGTACGCGTTCCCATCATAATACCACCCAGAGGAGTGAAGCCCATAGAAGTATCAACAGATTTGCCGGCTTGCACAGCTGTAATTGAGCCTCCGTTACCAATATGACAGGTAATCAACTTCAAGTCTTCTAATGGACGTCCCAAGAGTTTTGCAGCTTCTCCTGCTACAAACTGGTGACTTGTACCATGAGCACCGTATTTACGAACCTTGTTTTCTGTGTAATATTTTGTTGGTAGAGGGTAGCGATAAGCTTTCTCTGGCATAGTTGCGTGGAAGGAAGTATCAAAAACAACTACACTGGTAATGTCTGGCAACAATTCCTTGAAGGCACGAACACCTGCTGCATTGGCTGGATTGTGGAGAGGAGCCAACAAACTCAACTCCTCAACTTTTTCTAAAACATCCCCCTCAACAACTGTTGATTCTTTGAAATATTCTCCACCCGCAACAACACGGTGTCCAACACCTGTAATCTCATCATAAGCCTTGATAATATCGAAACGAATCAAGTCATCCAATAAGATTTTAACAGCTTGTGTGTGATTTTCGATATCTAAAATTTGTTGTTCAGAACGGCCATCAAATTTTACAGTTGAAATTGAATCTTTCAAACCGATACGTTCAATCAAGCCTTTCGCCAATACTTTTTCTTCTGGCATTAAGTATAATTGCCATTTTAAACTTGAACTTCCTGCATTTATTGCGATTGTTTTTGTCATTATCAATTACCTCTTTTAAGCGTTTTCAACTATTATAACAAAATCTATTTTATATTTCAGTACCTTTGCTCCAATTTTGAAAATTTTCTTTGAATTTCATTAAAATGCTTGCATCTTGCAAGCTAGCAAGTGGATACACAAAAGGCTCTACTGCTATTTCATTTTTCTTCTGTAAGATAAAAATAGTCTTAGATTGGTTGACATTGGCAAAGAGATTTTCAGGCAGACTAATCATAGCAACCAGACTCGCCTCTTCTTTCAGCCACCCTTTTAACAAATCACTTTGAGGGCTGGTCAACAAATCACTCGGAGCTAGAAAAATAGCGTATCCGTCTAACTTGAGATACTTAAGCCCTTGTTCCATGAGCAAGTGATGGGCGTAAGTATATTCTTGGCTAGAAGCAACTTGATGACGCGACGCAACGGCATCATCAGGATAATAGCCGACCGGCAAGTCGCTGATGACCACATCGCTTTCTTTGAGCATTTGTGGACGAACGGCATCTCCTTGGACAAAGCCAGCCTGCAATCCGATCACGTCTGCCATGCTAGCTGCCAAATCAATCAGCAAATCATCCACTTCCATTCCCAAGTAATCCACCTTTTTATCAAGCGAGGTCAAGAAAGTAGCGCCCAGAATTCCCATGCCAGAACCCATTTCGAGGATAGTGATTTCTTCCTCTGTAAACAACTCTTCCACAATAAATACCAAAAGCAAGGCAATAGCATCTGGCGTAAACTGGTGATTAGCCTGCAGGGGCTCTGTCTGCCCAGCCTTCATCAAGAGAAACTGGTAGGTCTTGAGCCATTCTTCTTTGAGAAGCGCTAAGCGTTTAAGAGCCTGATTGTTCTCCTTGACCTGATTTAGCTCAGTCTCGCCATCCAGATAGATGCTATTTTGCTCCACTAAGGCGTCATAAAAGTTGGTCGCCAAATCATTTTGGATGACTTGGACATTCTCTAGTAAATAGGTATAAGCTTGTTCAATTTTTTCAAAATCCATATTCCTATCTTACCAAATTTCCCTTCTTTTTTCCATCCTTATAGAAAGTCCTATATGAAAGAGTATAAATGACAAGTTGGGCATCTAAATCTGACAGCAAAAGTTTCGTTGAATTTATTTCTATTGACCCTTGGTAGGGATGTTTATTACGACAAATGGTCATAGAAATATAGCCGCCCAACTTCCCTAGAGAAAAAACGAAGCATGAATTGACTTACTATTTTTACAGAGTTTTCCAAATGTTATACTAAGTTTCCATTTATATCTTTTCCCATTTTCCCAACAAAACTTTAAAGAGTTTTTATTTATTAGACTTCCTGTGAAACAAAAATATGATACAATAAAATTATGAAGCAAGTAAACAACTAACTGATACACGATTTAAGCTCCTTGTTGCTGTTCAGCGCACGACTTTTGAAGAGATGTTAGCTGTATTGAAAACAGCTTATCAAGGTAAACACGCAAAAGGGGGACGAAAACCTAAACTAAGCCTAGAAGACCTTCTTATGGCGACTTCAATATGTGCGAGAATATCGAACTTATGAACAAATTGCGGCTGATTTTGGTATCCACGAAAGCAACTTAACCCATCGGAGTCAATGGGTTGAAGTAACTCTTGTTCAAAGTGGTTTTACGATTTCAAGACCTCCTCTCAGTTCTGAGGACACGGTAATGATTGATGCGACGGAAGTAAAAATCAATCACCCTAAAAAAACAATTAGCGAATGATTCTGGTAAAAAGAAATGCCACGCTATGAAGGCTCAAGCGATTGTCACAAGTCAAGGGAGAATTGTTTCTTTGGAGATCACTGTGAACTATTGTCATGATATTAAGTTGTTCAAAATGAGTCGCAGAAATATCGGACAAGCTGGTAAAATCTTGGCTGACAGTGCTTATCAAGGGCTCATGAAGATATATCCTCAAGCACAAACTCCACGTAAATCCAGCAAACTCAAGCCGCTAACAGCTGAAGATAAAGCCTGTAACCATGCGCTATCTAAGGAGAGAATCAAGGTTGAGAGTATTTTTGACAAAGTATAGTAGATTGAAACTAGAATAGTACACCTCTACTTCTAAAACATTGTTAGAAATCGATTTGACTGTCTTGATCGATTTGTCCTGTTCTTATTTCATTTCACTATGAAAACGTTTAAAATATTTTCAACAACCTATCGAAATCATCGTAAACGCTTCGGATTACGAATGAATTCGATTGCTGGCATTATCAATCATGAACTAGGATTCTAGTTTTGCAGGAAGTCTAATAATGAAAATAAAGGACTAAAGTAATAACTCTAAATATATCTGATTTTTATAGGACATTTCATAAAAAAATCTACATACCTAGAGTCCTATTTAGTTATGTATCTTACATAAAGAGAAAGGAATTAATTATCATGAAATTATCTTTGTATAGTGAAGTTGACCATTACCATTCTTTAAGTTCTTATTCTTTAAATGATATTACACATACTGATACCCCAAAAAATATTATTGAAAAGTCTAAAAAAGATAAGTATAGATACCCAATAGTAATACTTAATAAAGAACATAAAGTAATTGGATTTTTTTGCCTACACCTAAACACTGGTCCTAAAGAGTATGGCTATTATCAAAATGATTATGCGCTTATTAGAGGATTTTCTATTGATGATAATTTCAGAAATCAAGGATATGGTTCTAATGCTCTGAATAAAATATTTGAATTCATAGACTCAACTTTAAAATTAGAAATTAACCATATTGTATTGGCTGTAAATGAAAAAAATATATTGGCTCAAAAAGCATATAGAAATTCAGGTTTTTTTGTTGTGAAGAAAGATTTAGAAGGAAAAAAGGGGAAATTAATTATTATGGAGAAAAGCAGAAACTAGTATCATTGCTAGTTTCTGCTTTTCTCTAAGTCTGCTATAAATTTAGTATTCTATCTTATTTACATATTTTGAGAGAAATAATCTATATACTAAACTTTTATGTTTATAATTCATTCCTTTCGTTTCACTCAAGGCACAATACAGAATGAAAAAGTGTTGTGCTCTTTATTTTGTTTTATAATAATAGTGAGAAAGCCTATCACTACTACAAATCATGGGGAGGTGAATAAGTAAGTGGTACAGCCACTACCTCGCATATTTATAGGTGTCATTCTTTCCATCAAGCACAAGAACTGTGACTAGGAGCACGTCAACTTATAATTGAATAAGCGACTCGTTTGTGAAAGGAAAGAATAGTCAAGGGATAGGCAGACTCAAATTTGGTGAAGGGAGACTCCTCATGTTAAAAGCCAAATTTCAATTTAAAAAATTTTAAAATTTGTTTCGCATTTACTACTCCTTGCATTTATATTGGATTGATTAACAGAACCTTTCGCGATGTTCCTTAGCAACTTCTTTGTACTAGGAAAATTTAAAAATTCGGATAGGTATCTACCCCGATTATTCACAAAAAAAGCATCCAAAATTTCTTTGTCTGATAGAAGATCAATCTGTTTCTCGACTGCTTGACAAACCAAGTTTGCAAGGAAGATATTTTTAGGGGAATCAAAAGTTTCTGCTTTGTGGTTAAAATCATGTCTCATATTTTTAGTTTAGCACAAAGTAGCTTGATTGGCTAGGAATTCTCTTTCTTTTCAACCTTCTCTTCTGATTTTTTCTTCTCTGCTTGATTACTTGAATCAGTCACTACCTCTTCCTTTTTCTCTGTTTTCTCTTCTTTGATTTTGACTGAAGGAAACAGAAACTCATATTGACTCTTCGGCGTACGAACCCTTGTCACCAAGCTTGTTTTCTTATTTTGATAGCTCACCTGACCCAGATTAAAGGTCTGTTCCCCACTTTCTTGCTCAACCTTATCTTTGGCTCGATTGGCCATGGCAAAAGCGACCAGCTTTTCTTTATTTAAAGCGTAGTCTTGATAGTGGGCGACTTGTCGGTTCAAGTAAAATTGTAACAAAAGACTAAAGATGGCTGCCATGGTGACTGCATAGAGGAGAACACCTGCCTTAACTTTTTTCTTTTTCCACACGATAGATGAACTCCCTTTCTAAGCCTTTTTGGAATTGAAAACGAAAGCGAACCACTTGATTCTCCTCTGTAATATGCGCAGATTTGAGACCATAAACCATAGGCTGATAGCCTCGACCACTAGAATCTGTTTTACGAAAATCATCTGATCTGGACTTGCCAATGGCTATGTCCTTGCCATCTTGCTTCATATAGAGACGATTGCCCTCCACTTTTTCGAACTGCGAACGGTCTAATTCTGCTTCCAACTGGTCCACAAACAAGAGCCACTCTTTTTGCTCGCTCTGTTGCTGGTAGCGAACTTCTGAAATGAGAAGCTGACTCATGGCTTGAAAGAGGAGTAAGCTTCCACTGATGACAATGAGGGCAATCAGGGATTCTAATAAGGTAAAAGCCTTGACCTTATGGCTCTTTGATAGCCAACAACTGTTCTGAACCATGGTAGACCTCCAATCCCTTTTCACTAGAAAACACCTGAATCTCAACTCCGTTTATGTTTACCTGATTTTGACCTGTCTGCAAGGCCATCTTAGCTACCCTCAAGACTTCTTCCTTTTGCAAGATTTTTGCTTCTTCTTGCCTATTCTTTTGAATTTGTCCCAAAAGGAGGGTCGCAATGCTGGCAAAGATAGCTAGAGCGACTACTGCTTCCAGTAAAATCACTGCCCTAATTTTTTGTTTCCTTAATGCGTTTAATTTTTCCATTTCCTAAATATAATTGATAGCGAATCGCTCCTTTACTGGTCTGAAATTCAACCTTAGCCAGAGACGAATTGCCCCCAGCTCGGTCAAATGTAATACTTTGGTCTGATGGTGCCTGAATCCCTTTGGGGACTATCAACTTTTGACTGCCATTGCTAATCGTCTGCCCATCTAAGTTCAGACTAGTCTTTTGCTGACTGGCTACACTGCGTTTTTGAGTTTCCCGATAAAGTTCTTCAAACTCCATAAAGAAAATCTGCTCCTCTACCGCCGCAAAAGTAGACTGGACAGAGCCTGACAAACCCAAGGCAAGGATACTCACAAGTCCCAAAACCAAGAGACTTTCAAGCATGGTAAAGGCCTTAATCCGCGACCGTTTGAGTCTTATTTTGTTTTTCATGATATTCTTTATAAGCTTTAGCTTGCTCTTCTGTGATTCGCCCATCTGCTTGTAACTTACTTAGACTAGCATCTTCATTTTTATCCAAGCTATAAAGCTCTGCCTGGCTTTCCACCACCTTAACAACAGCAGCTTTTCCTTTGTCATTGACTGCTTCTTTTTGCTTGGTCAGATTAGGTACAAAGAGTAATAGAAGCACGCTGATGATGAGCAAGACCACCAACATCTCTACCAGAGTGAAAGCTTTAACCTTAGCTTTTTTCAAGAATGTCATCATTTTTTTCATGTTAAAAATTTACCTCCATATTTTGATACATGGGCATGAGCATTGCCGCATAAAGTAAAACGATAATCAGAGCCACAAAGATAAAGACCAGTGGCTGCACCAAATTCATGGTGCGGTTGACTCGGGTAAAAAAGGCTTCCCAAGTTTTTTCAGCATAGATTTCCAACTCACTCCCCAGCTTAGACTTGACTTCACCATACTCGATAATGAGACTCAATTCCTTCCTAAAGAAAGGATAGGTTGCTATGGTTTGAGAAAATTCGCGGCCACTTTGTAGGGATTGAGCTAGGTCTTGGCCGATTTCTTTAAAGAGTTGGGAACCTTGTTCCTGCATCATTTGAAAAATCTGCGTCAGCTCCATTCCCTGCGAAATCATATTCCCCCACTCACGCGCATAATAGGCTGTCAAATAAGTCTGCACAAAGATTCCAAAAAAGGGAAGGCGTGCTAAGATAGAAAAGACACGCATCTTAGAACTTCTTTTATAAAAAGTGAGTGCTAAAAGGACACCTACTGAAACAAATCCTACCATGCCTAGAAAAATTTGTGGCAGATTGCCAATAATTTGGGTAGCAATATTGCTACTATCCAGTTGTGGTAGTAGATAGTTCCGTAGCCCCAGCATGATTAAGAGAAGAAAACCCAGCAAAATCAAAGGATAGGTCGCTACTTCAATTAATTTTTTCTTGACCTTGGCCAGATTGTCTAGATACTCTTCTATCTTTCCCAAACTCAGGTGAAGATTCCCATGAACTTCCGCTAGGGATAACTGGGTGACAATGGCACTTGAAAAACCCAAACTTTCCATCATTTCTGAGAATGATTTCCCCTGAGACAAGCCCACACTCATCTGGGTCACACACTGCCTGTCCAACAAAGCACTCCTATCTAAAAAGGAGATGGTCTCCACCAGATGAAAACCGCTAGAAAAGAGATTGTTAAATAGGGTGATGATATTTTTTTGCTTAGCTGTAGCTAATTTTTTCCGTCTCAGCCTGAAGACTTGTGATATGTCCATCTTTAAGAAGCTGGTCAATTTGCTCATTCCACTTGGCTGCTTGGTGTTCTTGATAATCTCTGCTTGCAAAGTCAACGATTCCTCCTCCCCCGATTAATCTCTGGTAGCAGACTCCTTGCAGAACAACTGCCAATTCTTCTTCACTCACACCCAACTCCAGCAGACGCTCATAAACACCTCGGATACTCTTGGCGTGAATGGTTGAAAAAACTGTTGCACCTGTCAAACTAGCTCTGACCACTGCACGCGCCGTCTCGCTGTCCCGAATTTCTCCGATAATCAAGAGATCTGGTCGATGACGCAAGGAAAGTTTGATTAGATTTTCATAGGTTAGGCCGATTGCTTCGTTCAACTGCAACTGAAGCATGTCGTCCTGCTTGATTTCGACAGGATCTTCGATGGACATAACTTGCTGTCCTTTAAAGAGTGACTTGGACAATTCATGCATCAGGGTCGTCTTACCACTCCCAACCGGGCCAGCAAAAAGATAGAGTCCCCGTTGCCTGTACTGCTTGCCTAATTCTTCAATATCCTGAAACCAAAAATGCAACTCCTGCTTCTCATCATGCAACAAGCGAATGACTAAACTCTCATGCCCTCGATAATCGCCTACAGTAGATAAACGTAGGGACGTCATCTTATCATCATAGGCATAGTCGCAGGAACCAAGCTGACTACGTCGTTTTTCTCCCACATTCATACCCGCCACAAACTTAAAGTGACTGATGACGGCCGCAAACTTTTCAAAATCATAACAACCGATTTTACAGCGCTCGTCTCCCACCCTCATATGAAGCTCATAGGCATCTAACTTAGGAACAAAATAAATATCTTGCGCTCCTTTTTTCCGAGCTGAACGAATGATTTCTTGTGCAATTTCTTGAACCATACCTACCTCCTCACCTATACTATTCGCAAAGATTTGGAAAAATAAAAAAAGCAACTCCAAAAAAGTTACTTTTTCTCTATTTTAATTTCATACGGCAAGAACGGTGCCTTTCCTTACCTGTTTGTTTTTCATAGCCTGGGCGTAGTTTTTCATCTGGGATAACCTGCTCATCCTGTAAAAGAGCCAAAGAATGGTATTGTTGTAAATAGTCATCACATTCATCACACCAGCGTTGGTCTTCTGGGTCCCAAAAAATGGTCATCAAATCACTTCTACTTTTATAAAGAGGGGATTCTTGTTCCAATCTAAACCAGCAAGTTTTGTAGTATTTGAGAGCATCATAATACTGGTCAAATTTCTTACTAGCTACAATATCTTCTTCCCAACCTTCTAAGAACCACCAGGGTTCAAAATCTCCGTACATTTCTATAACACGATACATATTCATTCATTCCTTTGTACCGTATATTATAACCAATTCCGCTAAACAAGGAAAGAAATATGCTCATTTCTTAATTTCTTGATAAAAAATCCAGCCATCTGATGGATGACTGAATTTCTATTTGCTTGTGTTCCAAAATCTTTTTACTACCTATGCTTCAGAAATATCGTTTTCGATGATGACCTTAATTGCATGGTGGTCTGCTGCCTGACTGAAGACTTCATAGGCTTTTTCAATTTCACTGAGTTTGAAATAGTGAGTTACCAATTTTTCTGGTTCAATCTTATGACTTTCAAGAGCTTTCAACAATTGTGGAGTTGTATTTGTAGATACCAAACCAGTTGTTACATTGATGTTGCGAATCCAAAGTTTGTCCAAATCGAATTCGACTGGTTTACCATGTACACCACAGTTGGCAACTGTTCCGTCTACACCGATAATCTTTTGACAGAAATCAAATGTTGCAGGAATACCAACAGCTTCGATAGCGACATCTACACCACGGCCATCTGTCAAATCATAAATTTCTTTAATGGCTTTTTCAGGGTCTGAAGAATTAATCTTATGAGTCGCACCAAATGATACAGCAGTTTCCAAGCGGTTATCGTCTAAGTCCACCATAATCAATTTAGCTGGTGAATAGAATTGAGCTGTCAAAAGTGCAGCCAATCCAACTGGTCCTGAACCAATAATAGCTACGCTACAACCAGGTTCTACTTTTCCTTTCAAGACACCAATTTCATACCCAGTAGGCAGAATGTCTGATAGCATAACCAAGGCTTCATCTGACAAGTCTTCTGGAGTGTGGTAAAGAGTGTTATCTGCATGAGGGACACGTAGATACTCAGCCTGCATACCATCAATCAAGTGACCAAAAATCCAGCCCCCTTCGTCTTCACAGTGGGCATAAATTCCTTTTTTACAGTAGTAGCATTTACCACAGGCACAGACACAAGAAATCAAGACCTTATCGCCTTTTTTGAAGTTCGAAACTCCTTTTCCAACTTCTTCCACAATCCCAATCCCTTCGTGACCAAGAATGGTACCACTTTGGCAAGCAGGGACATCCCCTTTGATAATATGGAGGTCTGTTCCACAAATAGTGGTTTTTACGATACGCACAATAGCGTCTGTTGGCTTGCGAATAACTGGTTTGTCTACATCAACAAAAGAAGCAAGTCCTGGTTTAACATAAGTATAGGCTTTCATAAAGCACTCCTCCGTTTTTTAAATGTACTATTTATAATATAATTGTAAACCTTTTCATTTGCTTGTTCAAGATTTTTTGTGATATTTTTAACTTTTTTATTTACCGGTAAAGCAATGTAGATAAAAAAGCAGAAGCTAGTCTCTAACTTCTGCTTTCCCTCTTATGACTCATCTCCAATTTTTCTGATACCTGCAACAAAAATCGAAGATAATAATAATTGGGTAACACTCAACTGATCAAATCCAAAAATGTAATGTGCTAGCAAATGAAATAAGAAAACAAACAAAAACGAAGATAATAAAATCTTACACATAGATTTAAGCCCAGAAATTAATCCGTCCATTATTTGGATATACATCCCTAGCATCAACCCATTGAGCTACCGCATAACCTACATTGTAGAAAATGTTAATATAATCAAATATACGTTCAAGAAGTTCAGCTAACCGATTGCTATAAATGCCTAAACAAATAGCAGCTTTTTTAGCTACCCTACTTAAAGTAGCTTTAGCAACTGCCAATCCTTTTTTCTTTACCAAATTACCAATGCCTGCCACACCACCGGAAATAGCAGTAGCAATTAGATTTTCTACTTTTTTAAACTTTTTTCATTTTTTCAATTTTTCAATTCTTTTCAAGTACAGTTTTTCAAATTATAGTAAAAAGAGCCAGAATTGTACTGACTCTTCTATTATTCATTAAACTTAGAAGCACGTTCTTCTCCCCACCAATAGGGCATTAGTTCTGCGACTTTAACTGTTTTTCTTGTATCATAGTCCATCATGACTTCTGCATCTTTATTTTCAGCGTTCAACTCCAAGAGAAATTCTCTGCAAGCTCCACAGGGCATTCCTGAACTTCCACCATAAGGTGGTTTGTCTCGAAAGGCTAATACTTTTTTAACCTTAGTTTGTCCTGAAAATTGGTACATATTGAAGAGTGCTGCCCGCTCTGCGCAGAGATGGAACACACCACAGGTTCCCTCCATACAGAATCCTGTAAATATTTGTCCATCTTCTGCTTCTACTGCAGCTACAACATGATTAGCATAAACAAAGTCTGATACTTCATGTGGATTGTATAGCTTCTGTGCTTCTTCATACATCTTTTCCCAGATGTCCATTGTTGCATCCTCCTTATTTAGAGATTTCCTTTAACATATTTTCGATATGCTGGATTGATTTTTCACGGCCTAACAAGAAGATCGTATCTGGCAACTCTGGACCATGCATTTCACCTGAAACAGCGATACGAATAGGCATGAAAAGATTTTTCCCTTTAATACCTGTTTCTTTTTGGACTGCTTTAATTTGTGGGAAGATATTTTCTGTCACAAATTCATCATCTGTCATTGCTTCAAGTTTTGCTTTGAAGGCTTCAAGAACTGTTGGGACTGTTTCACCTGCCATGACTTCGCGCTCTGCTTCTGTCAATTCTGGGAAATCTGAGAAGAAAAGATCTGTCAATGGAATAATTTCATCTACTGATTTCATTTGTGGTTTATAGAGCTCAACTAGTTTTTCAGCTTTGTCAGTTAAACGTCCTGCTTCTTCTAGGAATGGTTTTGCCATTTCAAAGATGGTTTCTAAATCTGCATTCTTGATATAATCATTGCTCATCCAGTCTAGTTTTTTCTGGTCAAAGGCTGCTGGAGACTTGCTGAGGCGGTTTTCATCGAAAAGTTTAATGAGTTCCTCACGAGAGAAAATCTCATCTTCGCCACCTGGGTTCCAACCAAGAAGAGCAATAAAGTTAAAGACTGCTTCTGGTAAATAACCTTTTTTACGGTAGTCTTCGATAAACTGAAGAGTATTAGTATCACGTTTAGATAACTTCTTACCAGTTTCAGAATTGATAATCAAGGTCATGTGACCGAACTCTGGAGCTTCCCAACCAAGGGCTTCATAAACCATGAGCTGTTTTGGTGTGTTGGCAATGTGGTCGTCTCCACGGATAACATGGGAGATTTGCATATCATGGTCATCGATGACAACGGCAAAGTTGTAAGTTGGGTAACCGTCTTTCTTTTGGATAACCCAGTCACCACCAATATTGCCACCTTCAAATTCAATATCGCCTTTAACCATATCATGCCACTTGTAGATACCTGACTCATTGACAGCCAAACGAACCGTTGGGATGATTCCTGCTGCTTCACGTTCTGAGATGTAAGTCGCTTTTTCCTCTTCACTCATGCCAAGGTATTCATTTACGTAGCGAGGTGTTTCACCAGCTGCTTCTTGGCGTTCGCGTTCAGCCGCTAATTCTTCTTCTGTAACATAAGATTTGTAAGCTTTTCCTTCAGCTAATAGTTGGTCAATGTATTTTTGATACAAGTCCAAACGCTCAGACTGACGGTAGTTTTCATGTGTTTCTGGACTTTCATCCCAATCCATGCCCAACCAACGAAGGTTTTCAAGCTGTGAACGTTCACCATCTTCGACATGTCGTTTACGGTCAGTATCTTCAATACGGATAATAAAAGTTCCACCATGATGACGTGCGTAAAGGTAGTTGAACAATGCTGTACGGGCATTACCGATGTGTAGTAGTCCTGTTGGACTTGGTGCGTAACGTACGCGGATATCTTTTGACATAGTTTCTCCTATAAAGTCTCTAGGCGTCTGCCTTTTTGCTCTCTATATTATATCACAAGTCTTGGCTGAGTCCAATTTCTATGGATAAAGAGAGTAAAAAGAGTGGACAAACCACTCTTTTCTTCTATTATAGACGTGCGTTAAGTTCTTTGCTCAATTCTTCAAATCCTGGTTTTCCAAGAAGGGCGAACATGTTACGTTTGTAGGCTTCAACACCTGGTTGGTCAAATGGGTTGATAGCATTCAAGTAACCAGAAAGGGCGATAGCCAATTCGAAGAAGTAGATAGTGTAACCAAGAGTGAAAGCATCTTGCTCTGGAAGAGTCACGTACATGTTTGGTACGTCACCATCTGTGTGGGCAAGAAGAACACCGTCAGTCGCTTTTTTGTTTACAAAGTCAACGTCTTTTCCTTGAAGGTAACCAAGTCCATCAAGGTCTTCTTCCAAGCTAGGAATAATCACGTTCTTGCGAGGTTTGTCAACACGGACAACTGTTTCAAACATGATACGAGTTCCTTCTTGGATAAATTGACCAAGTGAGTGCAAGTCAGTTGAGAAGTTGGCTGAAGTTGGGTAGATACCTTTTTGGTCTTTCCCTTCTGTTCAGGCACCCCTTGTAGATGCATCTGCTGGAAATTCCCTTGCACTGGCTGGCTAGTTTGATTGACTTGCCAAGCCCTTTGCGCTTGACCTTGACCGTCTTATTCTGGCATGCTTTTCTCCTTATAAATTTTGTTGATTTGTCATATTGCGAAAACATTGAAAAACAATGACAAATTTCACAATATTATAATATAAATTATTTTTCCTATCAAAAAAGAGAGTGGGAAAGAACTTCAAACAAGTTAAAAAGTTCGTCTTCCACCTCCCCCCGCACAGTTGATCAGGCAATCTTTGGGACTTACAAAGCGAAGGAAGATGCCAATCAACCACTAAGTTATCTGTTTTTTTAAATTTAGACTCAAAAGCCTGGACTTTTTGCCCAGGCTCTGATTCAAGTTTTTAGACTCTTATTTTTCTAGTATTCTTAATTAGATATTTTATCTTACTTAGGCAGCTTCGAAAATCTGAATGGTAGAACCTTTCTCAAGTACTACTGCTTGGTCTGCTGCGACATGGAGTGTACCAGGAAGGCTCCCCTCTTTTGAACCATCAAAAGAAATCGTGATATGCCCCAGTCCAGTTAAATTTTTTTCTACTACATTTCCTACGGCAGTAATCGAATATTCCTGACTATCTACGACCAGCTTTCCACCTTCTAGTATTGCACCTAGAAGATTTTTGTTATCGATTTTAAAACAATACTCTGCTAAATCTTCCGGAGCTTCTTCTCCAAATAAAATGAGCATATTAGCGTCTTGAATCATATTCTGAGCTTCAAGCCCCACTTGAATTACTTTAGCTTCAAAAATTTTCTTCATCTAATTCCTATTCATCCTTTCTCAAATCTGTCATAAACTTATGCTTATAGATAAGTTTAACATAATAGTTGCTGTGTTTACGTGCATCTATCAAAGTTCTACTGATAAAGGCCAATACTAGCTATCCAAGCTACTAGCACCCGCGGAACACCATTTAGAAAGCGTGAATAAAGTACAGAAGGAACACCAACCTCAACTGTTTCAGCTTTGGCTTCAGATAGACCGAGTGCTACAGGGATGAAATCACAACCGTTTTGGGTGTTGATAGCAAATATAGCTGGTAGAGCCATTTGGGGTGGAATATTTCCTTTTCCGATTTCGACTCCAATTAAGGTTCCGATAATCTGACTGATAACAGCTCCGGGGCCTAACAAAGGAGATAGGAATGGCAAGGAACAGATAAAGCCAATCAAAATGAGCCCCCAGATGTTCCCCGCCAGGGGAACCATTAATTTTGCCAGCCAATTTCCAACACCTGAACCTTGAATAACCCCAATCAGCAAGGAAACAAAGGCCATGAAAGGAATGATTGTATTGAGCATTGTCTGAATGGCTTCACGAGCAGCCTGGTTGAAAGTCGCAACGACCTTCCCAGCGCCCATCCCAATTCGTGCTACAATACTTGTTTCAGCTTTTTGCTCTGTAATTTTTTTACTAGTATCGTAAGTTGGCTTTTCAGTTACCACAGTTGTCGCTTTTTCGTCTTCATTAGCAGCAGAAATTTGATTAAGGCCAACTGCTGACACATAGATTTCCTCGGTGATATATTGAGCTAGAGGGCCACTTTTCCCTGTAGCGACAATATTGATTGTAGGGATCCCCTTTTTAGGATAAATACCGCAGCGAAGAGTACCGCCGCAATCTACGATTGCTAAAGCAATTTCCTCATCTGGGATAGAAGTTTTAAACCCGTTAACAGCTTCCATACCGGTCAAATCAGCAATTTTATCTACAATATCTGGCTTTTCTCCGCCACCAGTGATATAGATGAATTTATGCTTAGCCTCACTAGGTGTAATGACCAAAGGGCCCCCGAAACCACCATTTCCTTTAACAACTTTTATACTCTTATATGACATAATTTCACTCTTTCTATCAATCAAATGTTTTACTCAAGGTAACACCTTGCTGTTTTGCTACATAAGCAGTTGTAAAATCGGTTACCCAACCGCCTACAAAGTTCATGACAATCCCAACAAGCATGTAACGAATGGCTAAGTCCGTTTGACTTAAACCTAAATTTTGAATTCCTGTTGCAATTCCCACCCATACAAACAACTCCCCAGGATTGATATGCGGGAATATACCATTTGAAGTATGGCAGAACTGCATCTGAGCTGCTACAAAACTAGGTTTATAATATTCTGGTAAGAAACGTCCCATACTAATCGCCATCGGATTCCCCAGCATAAAGGCTGAAATGAAAGGTAAAATCATATACCGGCTAACAGGATTTTTGGCAGAAATCTTAGCTAGGGAATTGACCTTCTCTTCTCCCAAGAAAGCGATAAGGGTATTCATTGCAATCAATAGCATCAAGACAAGAGGTACAATATTTGTCATCCAGCTAATAAAGGTTTCTCCACCTAATTGGAAGAGTTTCATAAAACTCTCTGCAAATTCTGTAATATAATTCATAAGGAACTCCTTTTCTTATTTTTTTTTAAATAACTGTTTAATAGATAATTGTAAGTAAGCCGCATAAAAGCCGAATCCCAGAAAAGAATCAGAAGAACTTGTCTCTTTCTCAATACCTGCCTCATGCCAAAGATAGACTTTTCTAGCATCTTCTATAGCTGATTGCATCAACTTATTTTCTTTTCTCACAAGAGGATTATACTTGTCAAAATAATGGATGTCTTCTCCAACATAATCGTCCATATTTTGAAAACGCGCTAAGATTGTGACTCCTTGCATTTTGCTAGCTTTAAGAACCCGACCGTTTTCATCAACCGCGAACATGACAATCGTACCGAATTTGATTCTTCCGGATTTCCTGCCAATCGCTACGCGCCCCAGTTTCCGGAGCATCGTATAGGTCTTATTGAAGTCTTTCAGTTGCTGCCAGCCGAGGAACATTTGAAATATATAAGCTGCCATGACAAATACAGCGAAAATTATTATCGAATTCATTAAAATACTCCTTTGCTCTTAGAAAATGATAGAAACTCTGTCTCTGTTTCTACAGCCCTCAATGCTTCTTTTAGAGAAGGCTCTCCTGCAATTCGAAAAATGTCGTCATACAATTCCAGCAATTCACTTTCCATTTTTCTTTCAATTTCTGAGGGTATGGCGACTAGAAAGATAAATTCAATCCATTCATCTCCTTTTTGATAAGGCTCTTCTAGTTTTCCGAACATTAAAATAGTCTTTGCATAACCCTGGTTAATTGTATGGGGGAACGCAATTCCTCCACCAAAAATGGTTGATTGCTTTTTCTCCCTATCAATTATCCGATTTCTAAAACCTTCATCAATCATCTGAAGTTTCTCTAACTCCGCAGACATATTTAGCAAGTATTGCTGATAGGTTTTTTGAGGGCTTAATCGAATAAAACGTAAGCTGACTGTTTCTAGATTTTTTTGATGAAAAGCATTGGCTTTCTGCCATTCTTCCTGCAGCCATTGATCATCAAAAAGATGATTAACTTGAATGACTGGAGATTTAGAATCTTTATATTTTAGAGGAACTGTCGTAAAAATCGCGAAATAGTCCTGATTCAATTCCACATTAAAATCCTCTTCAGAATACTGAGTAATGTCTACATCATTTCCAATGACTCGTCTGAGTTGCTGGATAATCATCGCAGCAGTTCCTCTTCCTGTTGTGCAAACCACAGCTATCTGCTTGCGAGAACCCTTAACAGCAGAATTTTGTTTTCTTAAAATCATTTCAAAATACAAAGCCAGATATCCGATTTCAGATAATTCCAATTCAGAACCAAAAATTGTAGATAGTTCTTCTCCAGCAATTTTCGCCATTTCAAAAGCAAAAGGATATTGAGTTTGAACCTCGCCATGAAATATATCATTAGCTTGCACATGGAAAATCAGTCGATTGATTAAGGACCCTAAATGAGACTTGATTTCTTCAAATAATTCTTCATCATCAAAGTGAACCAACATAGTTTCTTTGACTTTCTTGACAATCCCTTGAAAAATGTATGCAAGCTGTTCAGATTGATAAGACGGCTTGCTTAAAGTGTCAATAAAACGGACATTAAACGGAAAACACAAAAAGTCTATCTCAAACTGACTGAGGGAAATCTTATAAGTCACCTCAATATGATAGATTAATTTCTCAGCCAAATGTGTCTCTGTTAAATCATTCCTATAGTAGGGAATAGGACAATTCAACACCCTAGATGTATGAATACGATCCACCATAATTGAAAGGGTCTTTCGAAGGAGCTCCTGTGTTTCTTTAGGGATTTTATAATCCTGGACTAGCGTCTCCAGAAAAGAAGATGTTGCCTCAGTGAGTGTCCTTCCTTCAAAGTAAGGAGCCACTTGGTGAATATAGAGCAAGCGCAAATTCAGCTCGCTCCCCAAGACCTCCAGCCCACGATTGGGCTTTCCTGAAATAGTGATAGAGTAACTCTCTGCCAAAGATTTTACTTGTTTTAAATCCTTATTAAGGGTACTTCTACTAACACCTACTTCCTCAGCCAAATCGTCAATAAGAAGAGGGGAGGTTGACTCAATTAAACGTTTTAGCAAATAGGCGATTCTTTTACTGGAAGAATTGAAGTCACTCTCCTGTTTTAAACTACCAGATAAAATCTTTTCCAACTCTGTATAGTCATACACTTCTAACATTAATTGATCATCTTGTGAGATAATCTGGATATTAGGAGCCAAAACATCATTTAATTGTTGGATACTCTTTTGCAAGGTTTGCATACTAATATCCAGCTCCGAGCGCATATCTACCAAGAAATAAGTTGGCTGTGAGACCATTTTTTCTAAAATGTTATACCATCGATTTACTAAGGTCAACTCTCTTCCTCACCTTCATTTTTTTAACCGCGAGTTTTACCTCCGGCAATATTTGTAGTGACACCTGTTATATAGCTAGAACGGTCTGAAATATAGAACGCTACAAGATCAGCTACTTCCCGTAGTTTCCCACTCCGTCCCAATGGAGTCGTTGAAGTTGAAGCATAACCAGCTCGAATATCTTCTACCGTCTTTCCACGGGTATAAGCAAGAGCTTCCTCGTAAGAAAGAGTTCGAAGACCCGTAGCTTCCATAATTCCTGGAGCAATTCCAACCACACGTACACCATGTTTACCAAGCTCTTTCGCCCATGAACGAGTGTAACTATAGACTGCTGCTTTCGTGGCAGCATAGGCACTTTGTCCTTCAGAACCTTCCAAGCCTGCTTCTGAAGCCATGTTTACAATTACACCTTTTCTATTTTGAACCAGAATCCGGCCTACTGCCTGGCTAACCAAATACAGACCTTTTTGGTTAATCATTGTTACTTTTTCAAACGTTTCATCGTCTAACTCGTAAGGACCTTTAGGATTTTCTGCATCAATTAATAATCTAGGGACATTAATCCCCGCATTGTTGACCACCGCATCAATATTGCCAAATCTTTCAACTATTTTAGCGACTCCTACTTCTACTTCAGAGCGAGAAGTTACATCAACTTTTACAAATAATAGATTCGGGTGACGCAAATCGTTGTCGCTAAGGTCAAAATTCGCTACATTGACACCTAATTCCAGCAATTCTTCAACGATTGCCTTACCGATCCCAGATGACGCACCCGTCACAAGAACTGTTTTGCCTTTTATATTTAACCAATCATTCATTTTGATACCTCTCAAGTTTTATTTACAAGGCAATTATACAGCGCTTTCATAAAAGAATTAAGACACTCTTTTTTACACTGTTCAAAAAAATGATAAACTAATTAAAAGGCTTGTACTAAAAATCCACAAGAAATGAACTTGTGGATCTTTTTTATTCTGAATTAGCTCAACATATATGAGAATCAAAGACGTGCATTCAGTTCTGCACCGAGCTCTTCAAATCCTGGTTTTCCAAGAAGGGCGAACATGTTACGTTTGTAAGCTTCAACACCTGGTTGGTCAAATGGATTGATGGCATTCAAGTAACCAGAAAGGGCAATTGCCAATTCGAAGAAGTAAATAGTGTAACCAAGAGTGAAAGCGTCTTGCTCTGGAAGAGTCACGTACATGTTTGGTACATCACCATCTGTGTGGGCAAGAAGAACACCATCAGTCGCTTTTTTGTTTACAAAGTCAACGTCTTTTCCTTGAAGGTAACCAAGTCCATCAAGGTCTTCTTCCAATGTAGGAATAATCACGTTTTTACGAGGTTTGTCAACACGGACAACTGTTTCAAACATGATACGAGTTCCTTCTTGGATAAATTGACCAAGTGAGTGCAAGTCAGTTGAGAAGTTGGCTGAAGTTGGGTAGATACCTTTTTGGTCTTTTCCTTCTGATTCACCAGCCAATTGTTTCCACCATTCTGAGAAGTACTGAAGTGATGGCTCATAGTTTACCAAGATTTCAGTTGCATAGCCTTTACGGTAAAGGATGTTACGAACTGCTGCGTATTGGTAAGCTTCGTTTTCAGAGATTTTGTCTGAAGTGTAGTCTTTGCGAGCTGCGTTAGCACCTTCCATAAGGGCTTTGATATCAGCTCCTGATGCTGCGATTGGAAGCAAACCAACTGCTGTCAATACTGAGAAGCGTCCACCGATATCATCTGGAACCACAAATGTTTCCCAACCGTTAGCGTCGGCTTCAACCTTAACAGCACCTTTTTGGCGGTCAGTTGTTGCATAGATACGTTTGTTAGCTTCTTCTTGTCCGTATTTCTTAACCAAGAGTTCTTTGAAGACACGGAAAGCGATAGCTGGCTCAGTTGTTGTACCTGATTTAGAAATTACGTTTACTGAGAAGTCTTTGTCTGCAACATACTCTACCAAGTCAGCAAGGTAAGTAGATGAGATTGAGTTTCCTGCGTAAAGGATTTGTGGAGCTTTACGTTCTTCTTTTGTTTGCAAGTTAGCAAAGTGATGGTTCAAGAAATCGATTGCTGCTTTGGCACCAAGGTAAGATCCACCAATACCGATTACAACCAAAACATCGCTGTCTGATTTGATTTGCTCAGCAGCTTTCAAGATGCGGTCAAATTCTTCGCGGTCATAGTTTTCAGGAAGGTCCAACCATCCCAAGAAGTCGCTACCAGCACCAGTTCCTTTACGAATCAATTCATCTGCTGCTGTTACTTGTGATTGCATGTATTCCACTTCATGTGGTGCAACAAATTTGTCTAAAACTTTTGAATAATCAAATTTAATATGTGACATGTTATTCCTCCAATATTTCTTCTTTTCTATCATAACGCTTACCTTCGTTTTTTTCAAGTTTTTTTGTCGAATTTCTCCAATTTTTATCAGAATTCAAACGTTTGCGTAAAAATCCCATATTCCAAAAATTTTGAAAAAATAAAAGAAAGAACGACTAGATGTTCTAGTCGTTACAGTTCATTCAATAAATACTCAAATAATTCTAAATTACCATTCTCTTCATTAACCAGAAACTCTGGGTGCCACTGCAAACCGATAATGCGGTGCTCGTCGATAGACTCAATCGCTTCGATGGTCTGGTCTCTTGGATCAATAGCAGTTACACGGAAATTAGGTGCCAAATCTTTGATACTCTGACGATGTACGGAGTTGACCTGACTTTCTTTTCCAAATAGCTTAGCCACCACGCTTCCTTCCACTGTCTCAATAGAGTGAGATGTTCCGAAAGGCAGTCCTTGCCAGTGACCTTCGATTTCTTGATTTAGGGTTCCACCAAAGGCAACATTGACAAGTTGAACACCGCGACAGATTGCCATAATTGGTTTATTCTGACGAAGCGCTTCTTTCAAGAGGGCCAGTTCAAACTCATCACGTACTAGATTGTAATCATCGCTCTCGATGGTCTTTTTCTCTCCATAAAACTGAGGATGGACATTTTGGCCACCTGTCAAGATGAGTTTGTCAATCATTTCCACATAATCTCGTACAACTGACTCATCACCAACAGGAATGACTAAAGGGAGACCACCGACTTGACGGATGCTCTCTGCGAATCTACAAGATACAGATGAATGAATGTTTTTGCCTTCTGCGTCTACAGGACATAGATTTGCAGCAACTCCTACAACCGTTCTAGCCATAATGTCTCTCCTTTCGAATGTTAACGATAGTCCTATCATAGCACTCAAAATGACTTTCGTCTAATATGTTTTTTTTAAGGATGTGATAAATATTTTTTATGGACAAGAAAAAGCTGCCCCATAGGACAACTTCTTTCTTATTCAAAGACAAATTGATTGTGATAGAGTTCTGAGTAGAATCCACCTAGTTTCAAGAGTTCATGATGGCTACCGCGTTCAATGACTTCTCCATCTTTAAGGACAATAATCTGGTCTGCATTGAGAATGGTTTTCAAGCGGTGGGCAATGACAAAACTAGTTCTACCTGCTACAACTGCCTCCATGGCATGCTGAATCTTACTTTCTGTCACCGTATCTACGTTTGAAGTTGCTTCATCGAGAATGAGAACTTCTGGATCTGTCATCAGGGTTCGAGCGATAGAAATCAATTGTTTCTGCCCTGTCGAGAAGATGCTCTGGTCATCATCTATAAGAGTATCGTACTTATCAGGCAAGCTTTCGATGTAGTCGTGGATATGGGTTGCCTTGGCTGCTGCCTCAACCATTTCTTGACTAGCATCTGGCACACCGAAACGGATATTGTCTCGAATGGTTCCGCTAAAAAGAACGGAATCTTGCAAGACAATCCCGACCTTACTTCTGAGACTATCTAAATCATAGTCACGAATATCTTTCCCATCAAAATAAATTCCACCAGCATCAACATCATAAAAGCGATTGATGAGGTTCATAATAGTGGTTTTTCCTGAACCCGTCGGCCCAACAACCGCGGTCATCTGTCCTTTCGGAGCGGAAATGCTGACATCTTTCAAAATAGGTTTATCAGGCAAATATGAGAAATCAATGTGACTGATTTCAACACCTTCTTGCAACTTAGTGAAGATTGGAGCCTTTTCAGGTCGGATTTCTTCCTCTGCGTCAAACATTTCCTGAATCCGTTCAGCCCCCGTAAAGGCTAACTGAAGGCTTCCCCAACTAGCTGCAACTTGGATAATAGGCTGGTAGTACTGCTGTGAAAATTGGGCAAACATAACAATCAAACCTAAGGCTGTACTTGTTTCAATAGTCTTATCATTCAAAAGTACAGATGAACCAGCAAAGATGACGACAGCTGTATTAACCAGACTCATCCCATTCATGACAGGGAACAGAATTCCTGAGAACATTCTTCCTTTAAAGGTTGCCTTGCGTACGCGCTCATTTTGTTCAAGAAATCCTGCCATCATATCCTCTTGAATTCCTTGCACAATCACGGCTTTTTGGCCTGAGATACTCTCATCCATATAGGCGTTGAGCTTCCCTACCTCTTTCTGCTGGAGGTTGGTGTATTTGCGTGCCATTTTTACGATGAAAATCAGCATGAGGAAGGCAACTGGTGTGCTGGCAATGGTGATGAGGGCCAGCGTCACATTTCTCGAAAACATGACAAGAATCAAACCAATGTATAAAGCAATATTGCTCATGACCTGAATCAAGCTCTCGTTAAAGGCTTGGAGGATATTATCCAAATCACTGGTAAAACGAGACAGGATATCTCCATCTTGTCGGCGGTCAAAGAATGAAACCGTCAATCGCGCAAGCTTCCCAAAAAGGCCTTTGCGCATCTCGTTGGTCGATTCTGCAATCACGCGCGTCATAAGACACATGTATATCACACTAGAGATAAATAGAACCAAAACCAGCAGACCAAGATTGACCATGATTCCTGATAGACTCTGCCAAACAAGTTCTGGATTACCATCTTGATAAGCTTGAACTAAATTAGCTAGCTGCGTCACTGCTTGTCCAGAATATACCGGAAAGAGAGCTTGGGCAAGAGTCGCCAGAACAATCATCAGGATGACAACTACAAATGATAGCTTATAGACTTTAAAATAATTCCAAAAAAATTGAACTGTCTTCATTTTACTCCTCCTTTCCTTTCTGTGTTTCATAGATTTCACGGTAAACAGCATTGTTGGCAACCAAGTCTGTATGCGTCCCTTGACCAATCAATCGTCCTTGATCCAGTACCAAGATTTTGTCTGCATGGACAACCGAGCTAATCTTTTGCGCGATGATAATAGTTGTCGTCCCCTTCAAGTCCTTATTCAAGGCTTCCTGAACCAGGCGCTCTGACTTAGCATCCAAGGCTGAGGTCGAATCGTCAAAAATCAGAATACGTGGATCGCTGACAATCCCACGAGCAATCGACATCCTTTGTTTTTGCCCACCAGAGAAATTGGTTCCCCGTTCCTCAACTGGACTTTCAAAGGTTTTCTCCATACGATGAATGAATTCACTAGCCTGGGCAATATTAGCTGCGCGTTCCATTTCAAATAGAGTAGCATCTCCCTTACCCTGTCTCAAGTTATCTGCAATGGTTCCACTGAAGAGAATGGCACGTTGAAGAACGATAGAAACAGTTTTACGCAGGGTTCCTTCACTCACTTCTCGAATATCCTTACCTCCGATTTTAATAGAGCCTTCTTGCGGATCAAAGAGACGTGGAATCAATTGAGCCAAGGTTGATTTTCCTGCACCAGTCGCTCCAACTACACCAACCATTTGACCAGGTTCAATAGTAAAGGTCACATCTTTCAGCATCGGTTCCTTGTCCATTGGATAGGTAAAGGTTACATTTTCAAAGCTAAGACTTCCAACCAACTCTTCATCTGGCACATCCTTGAAGGTCATGGCTGGCTCTGCGTCAAGAATTTCTCGAATACGACGCATAGAAATCATAGCACGACTGACAGAATTTCCCAAAAATCCAACCATAACAATGGTAAAGATAATCTGGCTTAGGTAATTGACGAAGGATGCAATGGAGCCAACAACTGACGGATCCGACTGAACCATCCCCGCAACTAGCCAAATAGAGAGGAATACTGCCCCATAACCGACCAACATCATGAAAGGTTCCACTACTGAAAAGGCATAACCAATGTAAAGGTTTTGACCAAGAAGCTCGTCTGAAACCTCCGTAAACTTAGCAAACTGCTCTTTTTCTTGGACAAAGGACTTGACCACACGAACGCCACGCAAATTTTCCTTGGCAATGGCATTGATGCGCTCAAGAAGGGTTTGAAACTTGGCAAAACGAGGCCCCATCATTCCCATCATGACAGCAGTCAAAGCAAAAATCAAGACTACCATGAGAACAATCACCCACCATAGAGAGGGCAAAGTTTGAACCGCAAGGATAAACGAACCGATGAACAAGAGGGGAAGTCTGAAAAGAATTTGGAAGGTCATCATGACGACGTTCTGAATCTGGTTGATATCATTTGTCATTCGAACGACTAGATTTCCCGCATTAAATTGTTCAATATTGGCATAAGAAAAGGTTTGGATTTTACGGAAGGCATCCTCCCGAAGATCGGATGAAACTCCTTGGGCAATATAGGCTGCAAGGATAACATTAAGCCCACCAGCAACCAAACCGACCAAGGCCACACCAATCAACCAAGCCCCGATACTATAAATAGCTTCATATTCCCCAGCAAGGAGGGCGTCTAACACTTCCTGCAGATAACGCGGTTGCAGAAGTGAACTAGCAACCATCAAGCCTGTCATCAGAAGCGAAGCCAAGGCCTGCCACTTGTAGGTTTTTATTTTCTGAATTAGCATACTTTCTCCTTAAAAAATAGACAAAAGGGAGCGACAATTTGTCAGCTCCTTCTCATTCTGTTTGTGTGATGTTATTCTAGCAAAAAAGTGGGGACTTGTCAAAGAAGTATCCTTGATACAGCTAGAATGATCAGCAATTCTTGGATTTATAGTTTCTGTTTTAACTCTACTAAGACATTCATAGCCTGCATAGGTGTCATATTGTAAACATCCAGTTTAGACAATTCTGCTAGAATAGGATGTTCTTCAGTCGTATCAAAGAGTGAAATCTGTTCAGTGACAGCACTTGTTTGTCTCATGGGAGTAGGATTTTTTGTGCCTTGATTCTCTAACTGAGTCAAAATCTTATCCGCCCTTGCTAAAAGGTCTGCTGGCAAGCCAGCAATCTTGGCAACATGGATACCGTAGGATTTGTCAGCTGGTCCTGGTTCAATCTTGTGAAGGAAGGTGACCTGCCCATCCTGCTCCAAAGTTGCCACGTGGACATTGACCAAATGTTGTAAACTAGACTCCAGACTAGTCAACTCATGGTAGTGGGTCGCAAAGAGGGTCTTGGCTCCAATATGCTCATGGATATATTCGATGATGGACTGAGCAAGAGCCATACCGTCATAAGTTGCAGTTCCCCGTCCTAACTCATCAAAGAGAATCAAGGAATTCTTTGTTGCATGCGAAATAGCATTGTTGGCCTCCATCATCTCCACCATAAAGGTTGATTGGCCTGAAACCAAGTCATCTGCTGCTCCGATACGGGTAAAAATGGCATCAAAAATCGGTAAATGGGCGCTTTCCGCTGGCACATAAGAACCCAGCTGGGCCATAACCGCCGTCATGGCTAACTGACGCATGTAGGTTGACTTCCCGCTCATGTTTGGCCCTGTAATCAGTTGAATACTAATATCTTCTGCCATCTGAATCGTATTGGGAATATAGGTCTGAGCCCCCATGACCTTTTCAACGACAGCATGGCGCCCTTTCTGGATATCAATTCGCGAATCATCTCTGAATTCAGGTCGAATCAAATGCTGGGTTTCAGCCACAACCGCCAGACTCTGTAAGACATCAACTGTCGCAATTCCTTGAGCTAGAGCCTGCAAACGCTGGATGTACTTGCTGACCTCTTCACGAATACGCATAAAAATTTCGTACTCTAGGTTAGCTGACTTCTCACGCGCCTCCAGCATATCTCCCTCGATACGGGCTAATTCTTCGGTTCCAAAACGTTCTGAGTTTTTCAGCGTTGCCTTGCGGAAAAAGTGAGCAGGCACATTTCCTAGTTGCGAATTGGTCACATGGAAATAATAGCCATCTTTTTTATTGTAGTCAATCTTGAGCGTACTAATACCAGAGTTTTCTCGCTCCTTAGCCTCAATTTCAGCAATCCAACCAGTCCCTTCTCTGAGAACTCGACGGTACTTGTCTAAAGTCTCATCAAATCCAGTTCGGATAATTCCCCCATCTGTAATCACATGAGGAGCTTCAGGAGCAATCGCTGCGCTAATCAAACTTTCTAACTCAGGGATTCCATCCAGTTGTTCGATGAGATAAGCTAGAGCAGGTTGCTCCATTCCTTCTAAAATCGCACGAATCCTTGGCACACTAGACAAGGTGGTCGCCAACTGCAAGAGATCCTTGGGATTGGTTTTTCCAAAAGAAACACGACTAGCCAAGCGTTCGATATCATAGACACCCTTGAGGCTGTCTGTCAAATCACTGCGCTCAAAGAAATGGTCGAGAAAGACCTGCACCACCTCTTGACGTTGGACGATTCGTTCCTTATCAATCAAGGGACGATGAATCCAAGAACGTAACAGACGCATACCCATAGCTGTTTTAGTTTCATCCAAAAGCCAGAAAAGACTGCCTTGCTTCTTACCTGAACGAGCATTCTCAACCAAATCCAAACTAGCCTTGGTCGCATAATCCATCTGCAAGAAATCCTTGATTTCATAACGGATAACAGGTTTGAGGTGGTTCAATTCCCTCATCTGGGTTCGATGGACATACTGGAGCAACTTACTAGATGCCGCTTGCTCCACAGCTGCCAATCGCGAATCCAGTAAATGAAGGTCTTCAAAGCTTTCTTTTTCATAAGAGAGTACCAGATTCATCTGGCGACTGAGGATTTGTTCCTCTTCCTCAGACAAATCATAGCCCAGCACCACTTCTCGAGCCTTGAGATTGCGGATTTCCCCACAAACCAGCGTGAAATCCAAAAGACCTGTCACATAAAAGTCACCCGTCACCAGGTCCATATAAGCTAGGCCAAATTGATTGCCAGCACGGTCTATGGCAACCAAAAAATTATTCTGACTGTCCAGCTTACTGCTATCGACCACTGTCCCTGGCGTAATAACCTGAACAACTTCTCGTTTCACAACCCCAACCGCTTGTTTAGGATCTTCCATCTGCTCTGCGATAGCCACCTTATAGCCCTGCTCAATCAAGACATCGATATACTGTTGGGCAGAATGATAGGGGACACCCGCCATAGGAATCGGATTGTCGGCATTCTTGTTGCGACTCGTTAAGGAAATTTCCAGAATCTGCGCAGCATTGACCGCATCCTCATAAAATAATTCATAAAAATCACCCATCCGAAAGAGCAAAAACGCATCTGGATATTGCTTTTTAATCTCCACATACTGTTGCATGCCAGGTGATAGCTTTTCTGTCGCCATTGTCCGTCTCTCCTTGTCAAAAATAAGTCTTGAGAGCAACTCTCAAGACCTTACTTATCTTTCATCAAATCTAGCAAACGATCTTCCATGAGTTTGGCAACGTGCTGGTCTCGACAAATGACCAATAAGGTATTGGCACCAGCAACTGTTCCTAAAATCCATTCATCCTTGTTTGCATCTACAATATTTGCCAAAACAGAAGCTTCTCCCAGTTTGGTATGAAGCACCAAGGTAAACTCTGCTCTTGCAACACCTTCTAAATGATGAGACAAAAATTCCACCAAATCAATCTTTTCTGTCTCATTTGCTAGTACATAATACACCATATCATTTTTCTTGACCTTGGTCAAGCCGATTTCGCGCAAATCACGAGACAGGGTTGTCTGCGTCACACAAACATTGTGTGCCTCCAACCGATCTTGAATTTCTTTTTGTGTACTTAATTTCTCCTCAGTAATCATTTTTTTTATTAACTGATGACGATCTCTTTTTCTCATAAAATCCTCTTATGTGAATATTTATAACTATTTTTATAACTATATTATACCAAAAAAATAGGAGATTTCAAAAATTTTTTCTTCTTTCTTTAAAATTGTGATAAAATAGTAGAAAAGTCCAAAAAGGAGCTCTTAATGAATACAAAAGAATTGATTGCTAGCGAATTGGCTAGCGTCATTGATAGCCTGGACCAAGAGGCTATTTTAAATTTACTGGAAACCCCTAAAAACTCAGAAATGGGAGACATTGCTTTCCCTGCTTTTTCTCTTGCAAAAGCCGAACGTAAAGCACCTCAAATGATTGCGGCTGAACTGGCTGAAAAAATTAACAGCCAAGCCTTTGAAAAGGCTGTTGCAACAGGACCTTACGTCAACTTTTTCCTTGATAAATCTGCCATTTCTGCTCAAGTATTGCAAGCTGTTATCACTGAAAAAGAACACTATGCTGATCAAACTATTGGCAAACAAGAAAATGTTGTTATCGATATGTCTAGTCCCAATATCGCTAAGCCATTCTCTATTGGCCACCTACGCTCAACTGTTATCGGAGATAGCTTGTCACATATTTTCCAAAAAATCGGTTATCAAACAGTCAAGGTCAACCACTTGGGAGACTGGGGTAAACAGTTTGGGATGTTGATTGTTGCCTACAAAAAATGGGGCGACGAAGAAGCTGTAAAAGCTCATCCAATTGATGAACTTCTTAAACTCTATGTCCGCATCAATGCTGAGGCTGAAAATGACCCTAGCTTGGATGAAGAAGCACGCGAATGGTTCCGTAAACTGGAAAATGGAGATGAGGAAGCCCTCGCTCTCTGGCAATGGTTCCGTGATGAAAGTTTGGTGGAATTTAACCGCCTTTACAATGAATTGCAGGTTGATTTTGACAGCTATAACGGAGAAGCCTTCTACAACGATAAGATGGATGCAGTTGTAGACATTCTTTCTGAAAAAGGCCTTCTTGTTGAATCAGAAGGTGCCCAAGTTGTGAATCTTGAGAAATATGGAATTGAACATCCAGCCCTTATCAAAAAATCTGATGGTGCAACTCTCTATATCACACGTGACTTGGCTGCAGCCCTTTACCGTAAAAACGAATACCAATTTGCTAAATCTATCTACGTAGTTGGTCAAGAGCAATCTGCCCACTTTAAACAGCTCAAAGCTGTCTTGCAAGAGATGGGCTACGATTGGAGTGACGACATTACTCATGTTCCTTTTGGTTTGGTTACAAAAGAAGGGAAAAAACTCTCTACCCGTAAAGGGAATGTCATCTTGCTAGAGCCCACTGTTGCAGAGGCTATTAGTCGTGCAAAAGCCCAAATTGAAGCAAAAAATCCTGAATTGGAAAATAAAGATCAGGTAGCACATGCTGTTGGGGTTGGAGCCATTAAGTTCTATGACCTCAAGACTGACCGTACAAACGGATATGACTTCGACTTAGAGGCCATGGTATCCTTCGAGGGTGAAACTGGACCTTATGTTCAATACGCCTACGCTCGTATCCAATCGATCTTACGCAAAGCGGATTTCAAACCAGAAACAGCTGGCAACTATAGCTTGAATGATGCTGAAAGCTGGGAAATCATTAAACTCATTCAAGACTTCCCACGTATTATCAACCGTGCGGCAGATAACTTTGAACCTTCTATCATTGCTAAATTTGCAATTAACCTAGCTCAATCCTTTAACAAATACTATGCACATACACGTATCTTGGATGAAAGCCCAGAACGCGACAGCCGTCTAGCCCTCAGCTACGCAACCGCAGTCGTTCTCAAAGAAGCCCTTCGCTTGCTCGGAGTAGAAGCGCCAGAGAAGATGTAAATCGCCAAAGTTACTTGATTGCAAAGCAATCTAAGTAACTAACGCTAAATCCTATCAGGTATTTGGCTAGGCGCTTCACTAGTTTTAGGACATAAATATGATCGATTTATGTTCTAAAACGTCGTAATCTTAAAATTATTGGAACTAAAGTTCCTAATTGTTAGACGCTAGCCGCTTATATGCGGACTAGCTAACTGCTTCACTAGTCATGGTCTCTAAATATAATCGATTTAGAGACCATGACGTCGTAACTAGAGACACTTGTCTAAACGCTTTACTAATTCATCTAACCAAATAATATCGATTTGATTTGGTTCATGTCGTAATCTTTTAATTACTTGATTGCAAAGTAGTCTAAGCAACTAACGCCAAATCCTATCAGGGATTTGCTTAGACGCTTCACTAGTAAAGAAACATAAATATTATCGATTTATGTTTCTTTACGTCGTAACCAGAGACACTTGCCTAAACGCTTCACTAATTCACCTAACCAAATAATAGACTTCCTGCAAAACTAGAATCCTAGTTCATGATTGATAATACCAGCAATCAAATTCATTCGTAATCCGAAGCGTTTACGATGATTTCGATAGGTTGTTGAAAACATTTTAAACGTTTTTACTTTGGCAAAGATGTTCTCAACCTTGCTTCTCTCCTTAGATAGCGCATGGTTATAGGCTTTCTCTTCAGCTGTTAGCGGCTTGAGTTTGCTGGATTTACGTGGAGTTTGTGCTTGAGGATATACCTTCATAAGCCCTTGATAAGCACTGTCAGCCAAGATTTTACCAGCTTGTCCGATATTTCTGCGACTCGTTTTGAACAACTTCATATCATGACAATAGTTCACAGTGATCTCCAAAGAAACAATTCTCCCTTGGCTTGTGACAATCGCCTGAGCCTTCATAGCGTGGCATTTCTTTTTACCAGAATCATTCGCTAATTGTTTTTTTAGGACGATTGATTTTTACTTCCGTCGCATCAATCATTACCGTGTCCTCAGAACTGAGAGGAGTTCTTGAAGTTGATAAGGATTATGCTCTGGTTTCTTGTCTTGTTGCTCCTGGTTTTGAATTTGAGGATTTTGAATTATTTGAAAGGGTAGATCTACTGGCGACCTATCTAGAGCACAAGGAGATGATTGAGCGTTTGACCAGATCCTAGTCTTGATAAGCAAATTTAATCTGATTTAGCAATGTTAGGATTTCTGATAATTGTGTTATAATGTTACCAATAGGAGATAATAGATGACAAAACAAGTCTTATTAGTGGATGATGAAGAACACATTCTGAGATTGCTTGACTACCATTTAAGTAAGGAAGGCTTTTCTACTCAATTGGTAACAAATGGACGGAAGGCCTTAGCTTTGGCAGAAACAGAACCCTTTGATTTTATCTTGCTTGATATCATGTTACCACAATTAGATGGCATAGAAGTTTGTAAGCGGCTGAGAGCCAAAGGCGTCAAAACTCCAATTATGATGGTTTCTGCGAAAAGTGATGAATTTGATAAGGTTTTGGCCTTGGAATTAGGGGCTGATGACTACCTGACCAAGCCTTTTAGCCCTAGAGAATTGCTGGCGCGTGTCAAGGCTGTCCTCAGGCGAACTAAAGGAGAACAAGAAGGAGATGATTCAGATAATATCGCTGACGATTCTTGGCTATTTGGGACCTTGAAAGTATACCCTGAGCGTCATGAAGTCTACAAGGCGAATAAGTTACTGAGTTTGACCCCAAAAGAATTTGAACTCTTGCTCTATCTTATGAAACATCCCAACATGACACTGACTAGAGAGCGTCTTTTGGAACGTATCTGGGGGTATGACTTTGGGCAGGAAACACGTTTGGTGGACGTTCATATTGGTAAGTTGAGGGAAAAAATTGAAGACAATCCTAAAGCCCCTCAATTTATTCGAACCATTCGGGGTTATGGTTATAAGTTCAAGGAGTTATAGATGAAACGCTACCTTCAATTTTGGCTAGTCAATCTAAGTGTTAGCCTCATTCTGATTGCAGGGATGGCATTAACTTGGATCAGTAAAGGCATCGGTCTCTTTCTTCTAGCCCTTTCTTTGGGACTAGGTAGCTACTGGCTCTTTTGCCTTTGGAAATGGGAAGTTGCTTTTGAGACCTTGCACCAACCTCTCTTGACCAGTAGTGAATACTTTTTAGAAAAAGGGCAAGAAGACTTAAAGTCTTTGGCTCAGTATGTGTCTGGCCTAAAAACCAAAGTCTCCCAACAGGATCAGCAATACAAGGACCTAGCCGAAACAATGGAGGTTCTTCTGTCGCACCTAACCATGGGGACGTTTTTAGTTTCCGCTCAAGGTCAGATGTTATTATCCAGTCGCTCTCTGCCTCATTATTTTCCCGATGTGGACGGCGACATAAGTTCACTTGATGACCTCAAACGGATGGATATTCGGAATTTAGTTCACCAAGCCTTTGATCAAAAAACAAGGTTAAAACAAGAAGTAAGTGGGTTTCATGAGGGTGACTTGATTTTAGAAGTGACAGCAGTTCCCGTTTTTAGCCCCACCCAATCTGTGGAAGCTGTGCTCGTCTTGCTATATGATTTAACAACGATTAGAACTTATGAAAAGTTAAATTTAGCCTTTGTCTCAAATGCCTCCCATGAGTTGAGGACACCAGTTACTTCGATTAAGGGCTTTGCTGAAACCATTAAGGGGATGTCAGTTGAAGAAGAAGCGCTCAAGGATGACTTTCTAGACATTATTTACAAAGAAAGCTTGCGTCTTGAGCATATTGTTGAGCATCTTCTTACCTTATCTAAGGCTCAACAAATGCCTGTACAATGGACGACCCTTTCTTTGGCAGAATTTGTACAGGATTTGACTCAAAGCTTGCAACCTCAGCTCAAGAAGAAGGATTTACAGCTAAAGGTGCAGGTGCCAGATGATGTCACCCTCGTATCAGATAGTCAATTACTTTCCCAAATCTTACTCAATCTTTTAACCAATGCCATCCGTTACACTGAACAAGGGGGAAAAATTGAGGTCAAGACCCAAAAGGTGAACGAAGGCATTAAGATTTCTGTGTCAGATACAGGGATTGGTATTAGTCAATTAGAGCAGGATCGTATTTTTGAACGTTTTTACCGAGTTAATAAAGGTCGAAGCAGACAAACTGGTGGCACTGGTCTTGGCCTTGCTATTGTCAAAGAACTTAGTCAATTATTAGGTGGCCAAGTCACGGTGACGAGTCAGCTTGGCAGAGGCAGTTGCTTCACGATTTTTCTTCCTAACCAATCTTTCGCACAGGACTAATAATTTTTAAAGCTATTTTTAGGAGCAGCCACTTTTCAAAAGTGGCTTTTTTTGATTCTTTACACAATCTTTACATGAATCAGTGATAAACCTTTACAAAGACTTGTTAGACTATAAGTGTAGTAATCCTACACAAGAAAAATACATAGAAATAAAGGTGATTATTATGAAATTCAAAAAAATGCTTACTCTTGCAGCCATTGGCTTATCAGGATTTGGGCTTGTTGCCTGTGGCAATCAGTCATCTGCTTCCAAACAGTCAGCTTCAGAAACGATTGAGGTGATTTCACGAGAAAATGGCTCTGGAACACGGGGTGCCTTCACAGAAATCACAGGGATTCTCAAAAAAGACGGTGATAAAAAAATTGACAACACTGCCAAAACAGCTGTGATTCAAAATAGCACAGAAGGTGTTCTCTCAGCAGTTCAAGGGAATGCTAATGCTATCGGCTACATCTCCTTGGGATCTTTAACGAAATCTGTCAAGGCTTTAGAGATTGATGGTATCAAGGCTAGTCGAGACACAGTTTTAGATGGTAAATACCCTCTTCAACGTCCCTTCAACATTGTTTGGTCTTCTAATCTTTCCAAGCTAGGTCAAGATTTTATCAGCTTTATCCACTCCAAACAAGGTCAACAAGTGGTCACAGATAATAAATTTATTGAAGCTAAAACCGAAACCACAGAATATACAAGCCAACACTTATCAGGCAAGTTGTCTGTTGTAGGTTCCACTTCAGTATCTTCTTTAATGGAAAAATTAGCAGAAGCTTATAAAAAAGAAAATCCCGAAGTTACGATTGATATTACCTCTAATGGGTCTTCAGCAGGTATTACCGCTGCTAAGGAGAAAACCGCTGATATTGGTATGGTTTCTAGGGAATTAACTCCTGAAGAAGGTGAGAGTCTCAGCCATGATGCTATTGCTTTAGACGGTATTGCTGTTGTGGTCAATAATGACAATAAGGCAAGCCAAGTCAGTATGGCTAAACTTGCAGACGTTTTTAGTGGCAAATTAACCACCTGGGACAAAATTAAATAAAATGTTTGCTCCATAAATCTCTAAAGAGATGCAGACGTTTCATCGTACAATAAGATAAAGAAGGCAAGTAGGGAGGTGTCGCATCTCCCTTACTTTCTTCACTAGAAAGGACAAAATGTGACAAAACAAGCCTTCAAGGAAGCAGTTTTTAGGGCAATTTTTTTCATGAGTGCAGCAGTAGCTGTTGTAGCTATTTTGCTAATCTGTTTCTTTATTTTTAGTAATGGCTTGCCTTTCATGGCTAACTACGGCTTTACCCGTTTTTTATTAGGCAGTGATTGGTCGCCAACGAACAATCCGGCAAGCTATGGTATTTTACCAATGATTGTTGGTTCCTTATTAATTACCTTAGGAGCGATTGTGATTGGGGTGCCAACAGGCATCTTGACATCGGTGTTTATGGTTTATTATTGTCCAAAGCCCGTCTATGGCTTCTTAAAATCAGCTATCAACTTGATGGCGGCCATTCCATCTATTGTTTATGGTTTTTTCGGCCTACAATTATTGGTGCCTTGGATTAGAACCTTTTTAGGAAATGGCATGAGTGTCCTAACCGCTTCGTTACTATTAGGAATAATGATTTTGCCAACCATTATCAGTTTGTCAGAATCTGCTATCCGAACAATTCCCAAAACGTATTATTCTGGTAGCTTGGCTCTAGGAGCTAGTCATGAACGGAGTATTTTTAGTGTCATCTTGCCAGCTGCGAGATCTGGTATTTTATCAGCAGTTATTTTAGGAATCGGTCGCGCAGTAGGCGAAACCATGGCAGTTATTTTGGTGGCAGGCAACCAGCCGATTATTCCAAGTGGACTCTTTTCAGGAACCAGAACCTTAACAACCAATATTGTTCTGGAAATGGCTTACGCATCAAGTCAGCATAGGGAAGCCCTTATTGCAACCTCAGCAGTTCTCTTTTTCCTTATTCTCTTGATTAATGCCTACTTTGCCTACTTGAAAGGAAAATCATCTTATGAGTAAATACCTGCTAAAACTTCTCGTTTATTGTTTTTCAGCTTTAACCTTTGGCTCTCTCTTTTTAATCATTGGTTTTATCCTCATCAAAGGCTTACCTCATCTAAGTCTATCCCTCTTTTCTTGGACTTATACTTCTGAGAACATTTCCCTTATGCCAGCGATTATTTCCACCGTTATTCTGGTCTTTGGTGCTCTTCTTTTAGCCTTGCCCATAGGGATTTTTGCTGGTTTTTATCTTGTGGAATATACAAAAAAAGATTCCCTTTGTGTTAAAATCATGCGATTGGCCTCAGATACCTTGTCTGGGATTCCTTCCATTGTTTTTGGTCTGTTTGGCATGCTCTTCTTTGTAGTCTTCTTAGGTTTTCAATACTCTCTGTTATCAGGAATCTTAACCTCAGTCATCATGGTGTTGCCAGTCATTATTCGCTCAACAGAAGAAGCCCTTTTATCTGTTAGTGATAGCATGCGTCAAGCAAGTTATGGACTTGGGGCAGGTAAGTTACGGACTGTTTTTAGAATTGTTCTACCAGTTGCCATGCCAGGTATTTTAGCTGGAGTGATACTAGCTATTGGCCGTATCGTTGGTGAGACAGCTGCCCTCATGTATACATTAGGTACCTCTACCAATACGCCAAGTAGTCTCATGTCTTCAGGTCGTTCTCTAGCCCTGCATATGTATATGCTGTCAAGTGAGGGGCTACATGTCAATGAAGCCTATGCTACCGGTGTGATTTTGATTATTACTGTTTTAATGATAAATACTCTATCAAGCTTATTATCTCGAAAACTTGTGAAAGGAGCTTCCTAGTATGGGAACATTTTCAGTCAGACACCTAGACTTATTTTACGGGGACTTTCAAGCCTTAAAAAATATTTCGATTCAATTACCAGAAAGACAGATTACTGCCTTGATAGGCCCATCTGGTTGTGGTAAATCAACTTTTCTAAAAACCCTTAATCGGATGAACGATTTGGTTCCTTCTTGCCATATTGAAGGCCAAGTCCTCTTAGATGAGCAAGATATTTATAGTAGCAAATTCAACCTTAATCAGCTACGTAAGCGTGTAGGGATGGTTTTTCAACAGCCTAATCCCTTTGCCATGTCTATCTATGATAACGTGGCTTATGGCCCAAGGACACATGGTATTCGAGACAAAAAACAATTAGATGCCTTAGTGGAAAAATCTTTAAAAGGGGCAGCCATTTGGGACGAAGTCAAAGATAATCTTAAAAAGAGTGCCATGTCCTTATCAGGCGGTCAGCAGCAACGCCTTTGCATTGCGCGAGCTTTAGCAGTAGAACCTGATATTCTGTTAATGGATGAGCCGACTTCAGCCTTAGACCCTATCTCCACTTTAAAAATTGAAGACCTCATTCAGCAACTAAAAAAGGATTATACGATTATCATTGTTACCCATAACATGCAACAAGCTTCACGTATTTCAGATAAAACTGCTTTTTTCTTAACAGGAGAAATTTGCGAATTTGGAGATACCGTTGACGTGTTTACCAATCCAAAAGATCAGCGCACAGAAGACTATATTTCAGGACGGTTCGGATAAGGAAGGAAAAACCTATGAGAAATCAATTTGATTTAGAATTGCATGAATTAGAACAATCCTTTTTAGGACTAGGACAACTTGTCCTTGAAACAGCTTCAAAAACCTTACTGGCCTTAGCCTCCAAAGACAAGGAGATGGCAGAGCTAATTATCAATAAGGATCATGCTATCAACCAAGGTCAAAGCGCTATCGAATTGACCTGTGCCCGTTTGTTGGCCTTGCAGCAGCCACAAGTGTCTGACCTTCGATTTGTGATTAGCATCATGTCTTCTTGTTCAGACCTTGAACGTATGGGAGACCATATGGCAGGCATTGCCAAAGCTGTTTTGCAACTAAAAGAAAATCAACTAGCCCCTGACGAAGAACAGTTACACCAAATGGGTAAATTATCCCTCAGCATGCTAGCCGATTTATTGGTTGCCTTTCCTTTGCACCAAGCCTCAAAAGCTATTAGTATTGCTCAAAAAGATGAACAGATTGACCAATATTATTATGCCTTATCAAAGGAAATCATTGGACTTATGAAAGACCAAGAAACCTCAATTCCCAATGGAACTCAATACCTTTATATCATAGGGCATCTGGAACGCTTCGCTGATTACATTGCTAACATTTGTGAACGCCTAGTCTACCTAGAAACAGGAGAACTAGTGGATTTGAATTAATTCAACTAATCCTTAAAAGAGAAGAGTACGATTAAGTGCTCTTTTTTATGGTTGTAAAAAAGTTCATTTGACCAATTTAAGCAGTGTAGATAGTGAGGAGCTGTTTCAATTCTATCGTGAACGAGGGAATGCTGAAAACTTTATCAAAGAAAGGAAAGCAGGATTCTTTGGGGATAAGACAGATAGTTCGACCATGGTTAAGAATGAAGTACGTATGATGATGGGCTATCTGGCTTATAATCTCTACCTCTTTTTAAAGCAGCTAGCTGGTGATGAAGTAAATGCCTTGACTATCAAGCGTTTTCGACCTCTCTTCCTTCATATTGCCGGAAAATATGTCTCTACTGCTAGACGACATATTCTCAAATTCTCAAGTCTATACGCCTATTCAAAACAATTTCAAGCCTTATTTGATACAATCTGCCAGATAAATCTGATACTCCCTATTCCATATAGAGCTAGAGGGCAGGGGAAAACATGCCTAACAGAATAAGTCACCTTATTTTAAAAATCGAGCATCAAACCAAGGGAGGAGTCTGCCCTTTTTTAGGAAAAAATCAAGACAAATCTCCTCAATCATGTCTCGAACATCAGAAATTAAGCAAAATCACCAGAAGGACAGTATTTCAACTAGCTTTTCTGGTAATTTTTGAACTGTGTAGTTCGTTAGTGCCAGATATGAATAATTTGGGATGATAAATCTTTCTTCCTCAGGTAGCCTATCATAATACTCTTCAAAAATCTTAGCAAAAACACTCTCTTTCTTTTGGGCGATAGTTTCATCTTCGTATGTAGGAGTCCTCATCAAGAAATACTTCAATTCTAGGTATTCCTTATCCAACTCTATATAACTTGGCATCAACTTGTAATCTTCAACCCCCAAACGTTCAGCGATATATTTTAACTTTGTTAGTGTTGGTCTGGATTCTCCATTTTCAATTCTAATTAATTGACGGATACTTAATTCAGACTCATCACCACAAAATTCTGAACGACTGATTTTTTTAGCCAAACGTAATCTTTTAATTTTTTCGCCAAACTCTCGCAACCTACAAGAACCTCCTGAGTTGTTTACCTCTATTATAAGCATATACTGAATCAAACTATCTATCAGATTTCTTCTCACTTTAACTAAAGACTGAGAGTTTAATACTAGCCCCGGTTTTTGTGTATTTTTGAAGTCACAAAGACACCACTTCCCAGCAATGCAAGTGCAAAATCCTCTAGAATATGATAGAATAATGGAAAGGACTCTATTAAGGAGGAAATCATGAAAAAACAAACCGTCGCCGTCTTGGGGCCTGGTTCCTGGGGAACTGCCCTTTCACAAGTCTTAAATGACAATGGACACGAGGTACGTATTTGGGGAAACATTCCCGAACAAATCAATGAAATTAATACCTATCATACTAACAAACACTACTTTAAAGATGTCGTTCTAGATAAAAATATCATTGCCTACACCGACTTAGCAGAGGCACTGAGAGATGTGGATGCGATTTTGTTTGTTGTCCCAACAAAAGTGACACGACTTGTTGCCCAACAAGTTGCACAAACATTGGACCATAAGGCTATCATCATGCACGCATCAAAGGGATTAGAACCTGATAGCCATAAACGATTATCAACCATCCTTGAAGAAGAAATTCCTGAACATCTCCGCAGTGATATTGTCGTTGTTTCAGGCCCTAGTCATGCAGAAGAGACCATTGTACGTGACCTAACTTTAATCACTGCTGCTTCTAAAGATTTACAAACGGCTCAATACGTTCAAGAACTCTTTAGTAATCACTACTTCCGACTTTATACCAATACGGATGTTATCGGGGTTGAAACCGCTGGTGCTCTTAAAAACATTATCGCTGTTGGCGCCGGAGCTTTACATGGTTTGGGATTTGGTGACAATGCCAAGGCAGCCATCATCGCTCGAGGCTTGGCAGAAATCACCCGCCTAGGGGTAGCACTCGGGGCCAGTCCATTGACCTATAGCGGCTTATCTGGTGTAGGAGACTTGATCGTAACGGGAACCTCCATCCACTCTCGTAACTGGAGAGCTGGAGATGCCCTTGGTCGGGGAGAATCCCTAGCTGATATCGAAGCCAATATGGGCATGGTGATTGAAGGGATTTCAACGACTCGAGCAGCCTATGAACTAGCGCAAGAACTTGGAGTCTATATGCCAATTACACAGGCCATTTACCAAGTTATTTATCACGGAACCAACATCAAAGATGCCATTTATGATATCATGAACAATGAATTTAAAGCAGAAAATGAGTGGTCTTAACCCTCTAAAGAAAGGATTCTTATGACATCAAAAGTTAGAAAGGCAGTCATCCCTGCCGCTGGACTCGGGACTCGTTTCTTACCAGCCACCAAGGCACTTGCTAAAGAAATGTTGCCAATTGTAGATAAACCAACTATCCAGTTTATCGTAGAAGAAGCTCTTAAATCAGGCATTGAAGATATTCTGGTTGTCACTGGTAAATCAAAACGTTCTATTGAAGACCACTTTGACTCAAACTTTGAGCTTGAGTACAACCTCAAAGAAAAAGGTAAAACAGATCTGTTAAAATTAGTAGATGAAGCAACTGGCATGCGCCTTCATTTCATCCGCCAAACTCACCCTCGTGGTCTTGGAGACGCTGTCTTACAAGCCAAAGCTTTTGTGGGGAATGAGCCCTTCGTTGTTATGCTGGGCGATGACCTTATGGACATCACAGATGAGAATGCCGTTCCTTTGACAAAACAATTGATGAATGATTACGAAAAGACACACGCATCAACCATTGCTGTCATGCCCGTACCACATGAAGACGTTTCATCATATGGAGTCATTGCTCCTCAAGGCGAAGGAATCAATGGACTCTATAGCGTTGAAACTTTCGTTGAAAAACCAGCTCTCGAAGATGCTCCAAGTGATTTAGCAATTATCGGTCGATATCTTCTGACACCAGAAATTTTCGACATCCTCGAAAAGCAAGCTCCTGGTGCTGGAAATGAAATCCAGCTTACCGACGCTATTGATACCCTTAATAAAACACAACGTGTTTTCGCCCGTGAATTTACAGGAGCTCGTTACGACGTTGGGGATAAGTTCGGCTTTATGAAAACATCTATTGACTACGCCCTCAAGCACCCACAAGTCAAAGATGACTTGAAAGATTACCTCATCCAACTTGGAAAAGAATTGGCTGAGAAGGAATAATACTCTTTGAAAATCTCTTCAAACCACGTTAGCTTCACCTTGCCGTACTCAAGTATAGCCTGCGGTTAGCTTCCTAGTTTGCTCTTTGATTTTCATTGAGTATAAAATAAAAAAGATAAGGTTCAAAAAATGCCTTATCTTTTTTCATTCCACAAATTTTCATCCCATTCCCTTGTAGAGAAGTAAGACTGCGAGTCCTACGAACAAGACTAACGCTACCAGTCTCTGACTAGCACTATACATCCGTCTTTCTCCTCTAACTGGAAAGATAATTGCTAGAAATGCGCCACCAACTGCACCTCCGATATGGCCTGCTAGGCTGATTCCTGGAATCAGAACACTTCCAATAATGTTAATCACAAAAAGTGTCAGATAAGACTGTCCTAGCTGTTGGATATAAGGATTACGAGTTGCATAGCGAAGAATGATAATCGCGGCAAATAGACCATAAAGAGAGGTGGATGCACCTGCTGCTAAGGATTTGGGACTAAATACAAAAACAAAGAGATTGCCCATCATTCCTGATAAAAGATAGAGAAAGAAAAATTGCTTAGAACCGAAAATCTCCTCTACCTGCCTTCCAAGATAATAAAGTGAAAGCATATTAACAATGAAATGCTCCCACCCAATATGAACAAAAATAGCCGAAAAGAGACGCCAAATTTGCTCGGGAAAGAGGCGAATGGCAGGCCCATACATGGCTCCAAATCGAAATAGAGTATCCGCCCTGTCAAAGTTTCCTCCTGTAGTTACCAACATTAGTAGAAATACCACGGCCGTCACTAAAAGAAAGAAACTCGTCACAGGGTAACGCCTATCAAAGATTTCCTTCATCAATCAAAACCTCCTGAACAGGAATATCATGGTTTTCAGGGATAAAGTCCTGAACTTGATAATGATAAACCGTACTCAAAGTATGACCAGTAAACTGTTCCAGATAGCGGTCATAATAACCTCCGCCATAGCCAATCCGATAGCCTTCCATCGTAAAAGCCAGCCCTGGGACATGAATCAAATCAATCTGAGAGGCATCTACCACTTCCAAATTTCCCTGTGGTTCCAGTAAGCCAAAGGAAGTTTTGACCAGTTGTTGCAGATCATAGACCACAAAGTCCATGCGCCCCTTGGAATAGGTTTTGGGTATCAGAACCTTCTTGCCGTCCCTCAGCGCCTGCTCAATCAATCCCTGCGTTTGAAATTCGTGCGGAAAAGAGAGATAGGTTGCGATGACCTTGGCTTCTTGGTAGAAGGGATGGTGTAAAAGCCGCTCGATTAAAGCTTGCTCTATAGCCTGTTTTTGCTCTTGAGATATAGCCTTCATTTCTTGCAAGACTTGCTTGCGTAGTTCCGATTTCATAGACAAGCCCTCTACTCTGCTGCCTTCTTTTTCAGGAAACTAGAGACCGCATCCACCCCAATAGCTAATGCTTCTTCCTTAGGAGCCATCTGAGGGTGATGAAGGGCGTAGGGACTATCGATACCCAGCCAAAACATCACGCCATCAACCTTTGAAAGGAGATAACCAAAGTCCTCGCCTGTCATAGCAGGCTCGATATCAATCAACTCAATTCCGTCTTTCTCTTCAAAAAAGTCCATTAGTTCACGCGCCAAGGCTGGATGGTTCTCAACAGGTAGGTATCCACCTTGTTTGAGTTCCACTTCGACTTCCATATCAAAGGCAGCTGCAACTCCTTCTGCAACTGTTTTGACCCGCTTTTGCACCAAGAGACTCATATCCTGTGTCAAAGCCCGAATAGTTCCATGTAAAAAGGCTGTGTCTGTGATGACATTGTTGGTTGTTCCAGCTTGGAAAACTCCAAAGGTCACCACCGCTCCCTCGATTGGGTTGACATTGCGGCTGACAACTGACTGCACCTGGGTCACAAAGTAACTAGTTGCCACCAAGGCGTCATTAGCTTCATGTGGAAAGGCTGCGTGTCCTCCTTTTCCTTTGAAACGGATCTTCACCTCGCAAGTTCCTGCAAAGAGTGTATGAGTATTGGTCGCAATCTGACCAACCTTCAAATCTGGTCGAACATGAAGCCCATAAAACTGGTCTGGCAACCAGTCTCCAAAAGCGCCATCCTCATACATGAGCATGCCACCAGCTTCATTTTCTTCAGCAGGCTGAAACAGGAAGAGTAGATTATTTTTAGGTTGTTCCTCAAGGGCGCGCTCGAGACAGCCTAAGGCAATAGTCATGTGGAAATCATGGCCACAAGCGTGCATGCGACCTTGATGCTGAGAAGCAAAAGGAAGTCCTGTTTGTTCAACGATAGGCAGACCATCAATATCCGTCCGCCAACCAATAGTACGCTCTGGCTGACTTCCCTGCAAGTAAACCAAAATACCTGTCCGCCAAGTACGAACTTGAACAAACTCCTTGCCCGCAGTCAATTTCTCAATCACATCCAGCAAATAAGCATGAGTTTTGATCTCCTCCAAGCCAATCTCTGGAATCTGGTGCAAATCTCGTCTAATCTGAATCAAATCTAACATCTATCTATCCTCCCATATAGCAGAAAGAGGCTGGAAAAGGGTTCCGCCTCTATTTTTCTTTTACAATTACAAGGTACGAAGCGCATCTTCTAGCGCTGTTTTTTGTTGAGTTTGGGCATCAATCTCTTTGATAATGCGAGCTGGAACACCTGCTACTACTACATTTTCTGGAACATCTTGGGTAACGATAGCTCCTGCTGCGACAACTGAACCACTACCGATTTGGACTCCTTCGATAACCACTGCATTGGCACCGATAAGAACATTGTCTCCAACACGGACTGGTTCTGCGCTAGCTGGCTCAATCACACCTGCTAAAACTGCACCTGCACCAACGTGGCTGTTTTTCCCAACGATGGCACGGCCACCAAGGATAGCCCCCATGTCAATCATGGTTCCTGCACCGATTTCAGCACCGATATTGATAACAGCTCCCATCATGATAACAGCATTGTCACCAATTTCTACCTGGTCACGGATAATAGCGCCTGGCTCGATACGAGCGTTGATAGCACGTTTATCTAGCAAAGGAACTGCAGAATTGCGAGCATCTTGCTCAACAACATAGTCTTGATTTTCTACCAAACCATTGAGAAGCGGAGCCACGTCCTTCCAGTCTCCAAATAAAACATTCCCTAGTCTAACAACCGAGCTAGGTACAGCAGTTGCGAGTTGTCCCTCAAAAGTTACTTTCACACTGGTTTTCTTCTCAGCATTAGCGATAAATTGGATAATTTCTTGAGCATTCATTTTTGTAGCAGTCATAAAAAAACCTCTCATTCTTTATAATGATAACTATTCTACCAAAAAAAGCCTCAAATTTGAAGCCTTTTTGTCTGTTTTTAGGTATGATTTTTTAGGGATGTGAGATAAAACGTGCTGTCGGTAAAAGCAAACCCCTACCGATACAACCTAAAAACACTCTTCACAACTATCTCCCCGTGTTTTATTGACTATTCTAGTATAGCACACTTTTAGAATTAAGAAAAGACTTTTTATCTACTTTCTTTCGCTTCTTCTATAGACAAAAATATCATGGGTAAAATAATCAAGACCATCGCTAGAAGAAGGGACCAATCCACTACCAATCCTAAAAACAAAACACTCAAGAGAGCAGAAGAGAGAGGTTCACTGGCACTGATAACGGAAACCACCAAGGGAGACACCAAAGACACCGCCTTCATGGAAATGAAAAAGGCAAAAGCCGTCCCAAAGAAAGCGATAATGAGGCAAATCAAGATACTCCAAATATCAGGAGTAAAGGAAAGCTGATAAACCGGCGAAAGGACATTGCTAAACAAACCTGCCAAAATCATCCCCCACCCAACCGTCGGAACAAAACCATAACGCTTCGCAAAAGGTTGGGGCAAGATAACATTAAACATAACACCCATAGCACTCAGTAAACCTGTTATAAGGGCTAGTGGTGTCATGGATAACTGAGAGAGATCTCCCTTTGTCGCCATCAAGCAAACACCCAGCATAGCAATCAAAACATAGAAAATAGCACTTTTTGACGCTCGTTTTTGATAAACCAAGCGATTGTAAAAGAGGATAAAGACAGGACTGATAAACTGTAAAATAGTCGCTGTCGCTGCATTTGAGTATTCTACACAGAGATAGAAAAAATACTGGACTGAAAAAATCCCCAAAATAGCATAGGCCAAAAAGGGCAGGTAATTTTTCTTGTCTCGCCAGATATCAAACACTTGCGATTTTAATTGCACTGCAGACCAAATAAGCACAAGACTCCCTGCCAGTGTCAAACGCATAGAGGTAATCCAGCCCGAAGACACCTGATAATGAGTAAAGAAATACTCTCCTAAAATTCCACAGATTCCCCATATTAAGCCGGATAGGAGCGAATAAATAGTTCCTTTAACAATCTTTTTCTGATACTGATTCATACCTTTATTGTAACAAGAAAGGAAAAAAGAAAAAAGTGGCAGTCCATTGATTAGCCACTTCATTTAGCACAGTTTATGGAACTTATCGTCTCGCCCTTGAAGAAGAAGGTCGTGTAGTACTTGAGTTACTGCTATCGCTAGAACTACTACTTGAACTACTTGAACTAGTGCTGGAGCTTGATGGAGTTGGTAGACTCCCCACGATGCTAGACCAAGCATTCTGATAATCCGCATCACTTCCGCCAATAGCAAAGCGATAACTGGTCGTTGGCGCTCCTGTCTTATTAGCCCAATAGCTGGTAACAGTCGAACCTGTGACCTCTACCTCTTTTCCTTCAACAGAAACCTTCCCTGGTTTTTGACCTGTTGATTTCAAGACTTCCGATTTCACTACACTAGGATCTAAAGTAAAGCGCTCGTTTCCCCAAATGCTTGGGGAGGCTTGCTGAATCGCATTTACCAGATGAGCCATGTAATTAGAGTTATTAGAATAACCTGCTCTACGTGACAATGAATGATTATCATCATGCCCAATCCAGCCACCTAGGGTTAATCTAGGTGTCGAAAGCATAAGCCACATATTTTCGTCTTGGTTGGTTGTACCAGTCTTCCCAATCCAATCTGCATTAGCCAGAGTAGGATTTAAAGCAGTCAGATTCGTCTTGAAGGTTGTTGTCACACGAGAGGATAGAACTTCTCGCAGCAATCCCTGCATAATTGTCGCAGTAGCTTTTGAATAGACTTGAACCGGTTTATCCTGATACTCATATACCACTCTACCATCTGCTGCTTCAATCTTTGAAATCACATGCTTCTGATGATAAACTCCATTATTAGCCAAGGTCTGATAGCCATTGGTATGCTGGGCAACTGTGACTTCAATACCACCACCCATTGGCAAGCTCTCAATACCGTACTCAGGAATCTCGTAGCCCATCTTTTCCATATAACCTTTGACATCCACACCCTTTTCACGAAGCATACGATAGGTCCAGTAAGCAGGGATGTTCCATGAATAGTTCAGAGCTTCTCCCAAGGTCATCATTCCTGTCCCCTTGCTATTAGCATACATAATCGGGTTGCCATTGGCAAAGTTTGTTGGATAGTTAGACAGAATCGTTTCACTTCCCATCAAGCCCTGGTCAATAGCAATACCGTAGGCCAGCAAGGGCTTGGTAGTAGAAGCTGGCGAACGTTTGGTATCAAAGGCATGATTATTTTGATTTTCTTGATAATTACGACCACCTACAAAGCCTAGAATAGCACCTGTTTGGTTGTCCATCAAGACATTCCCTACTTCTACACGACCTGTTCCGTCGTCTAAAAGATAGCCATAATCAGCAACCGCACTTTGCATGGCAGAATGAATTTTCTGATCTATGGTAGTAGTAATCTTATAACCACCATTTTCAATTTCCTTGGCTGCCAAATCTCGATAAAACTTCTGAGTTGCCTCATTTTTCAACTCCTTAGCGGAGACATTATCTCTCTGAGCTAGATAGTCATACATACGTTCTTGAGCTTCTGCCAAAGTTGTAAAGTATAAATAGTCTCGTGAAATTCCTGTAACCGTGCCCGATGGTAAAAAGTCCTGTTTAAGGTCATAATCCTTGTACTGAAAATACTCGTCCTTGCTTAAGGCACCTGTACGATACATACTGTAAAGAACTGCCTTAGCCCGTCTTAAGCCAATTTCTAGGTCTTCATCACTCTTCAACTCTCCAGTATTTTCATAAGGAGAGTAAGTAATGGGACTCTGTGGAAGTCCTGCTAAAAATGCTGCTTGAGGAACAGTCAACTGACTGGCATCTACACCGAAAATTCCCTCAGCTGCTTGCTGAGCCCCTGCAATATTCTGTCCCTTATTATTTCGGCCAAAGGGAGCCACATTGAGATAAGTCGTTAAAATCTCATCCTTATTCATGGCGCGTTCCAAGGCAAGAGCATCCACAATCTCTGTCGCCTTACGAGCCAAGGTCGGCGCATCCCCAACCACCTGCTGTTTAATCAGTTGCTGGGTCAAGGTTGAACCCCCACTAGAGGAACCCAAACCTACAAATTTCCCCAAGGTCGCACGAATCACCGCCTTGGGTACTACACCCTTATGTTCTTTAAAGTGTGCGTCTTCCGTCGCAATGATAGCCTTCTTCAGATTTTCCGAAATTTGCTCAGATGAGATAGAAGTGCGCAACAAATCACTCTCTATGGAAGCAATCACCGTCCCGTCCGAATAGGTAATCTCTGAAATAGAAGAGATGTCCTTGACCTGATGTACCAATTCTTCTGTCTGAGGCACCCGAACCTTGTCAAATAAGGCCACTCCGTATCCCAAAGCAATCCCAGCTCCCAACATTCCTCCTAGAAAACCGAGTACAAAGAGTAAGTTAAATAAGGCTTTTATACTCAGTAAAATAGCTGGAAAAATGGCTGGCCTATCTAAGCTTTTAGATTTTTTGGTACTTGAACCTTTCTTGCCAGGTCTAGCTGATTTTTTATGTTTTTGCTGGAAAAATTCCAGCATTTTTCGTTTTAATTCATTTAATTGATTTTGCATGGATTTCCTCACTCTATCTATTATACCACAAAAGGGAAACTTTCAATAAAATAGCCACTTTCTTCCCTATTCTGCTAGGCTATTGCCCAAGTTTATGATACAATAGGTAGAAACAATAATTTTAAAAAGGAGAAAAGACACATGCACATTTTTGATGAGCTAAAAGAGCGTGGTTTGATTTTTCAAACGACTGATGAAGAAGCTTTGCGTAAAGCCCTAGAAGAAGGTCAAGTTTCTTATTATACTGGCTACGATCCAACTGCTGACAGCCTTCACCTAGGCCACCTTGTCGCAATCTTGACAAGTCGTCGCTTGCAACTAGCAGGTCACAAACCTTATGCGCTCGTTGGCGGTGCTACAGGTCTCATCGGAGATCCGTCCTTCAAAGATGCTGAACGTAGTCTCCAAACAAAAGACACAGTAGAGGGCTGGGTCAAGTCTATCCAAGGACAACTTTCTCGTTTTCTTGACTTTGAAAATGGTGAAAACAAGGCTGTCATGGTCAACAACTACGACTGGTTTGGCAGCATCAGCTTCATTGACTTCCTCCGTGATATTGGAAAATACTTCACTGTCAACTACATGATGAGTAAAGAGTCTGTAAAAAAACGGATTGAAACAGGAATTTCATACACTGAGTTTGCCTACCAAATCATGCAAGGTTACGACTTCTTCGTCCTTAACCAAGACCACAACGTAACGCTACAAATCGGTGGTTCTGACCAATGGGGAAATATGACAGCTGGTACCGAATTGCTTCGTCGTAAGTCTGACAAGACTGGTCACGTTATCACTGTTCCATTGATTGCAGATGCAACTGGTAAGAAGTTTGGTAAATCAGAAGGAAACGCAGTCTGGCTCAATCCTGAAAAGACCTCTCCATACGAAATGTACCAATTCTGGATGAATGTTATGGACGCTGACGCTGTTCGCTTCTTGAAGATCTTTACTTTCTTGTCACTTGATGAGATTGAAGACATTCGTAAACAATTTGAAGCAGCGCCACACGAACGCTTGGCTCAAAAAGTCTTGGCTCGTGAAGTCGTTACACTTGTTCACGGCGAAGAAGCCTACAAAGAAGCCCTCAACATCACTGAGCAGCTCTTTGCAGGAAACATCAAAAACCTTTCTGTTAAAGAACTTAAACAAGGACTTCGTGGTGTGCCAAACTACCAAGTTCAAGCAGACGAAAACCACAATATCGTGGAACTGCTCGTGTCATCTGGTGTGGTTAACTCAAAACGCCAAGCCCGTGAAGATGTCCAAAACGGAGCTATCTACGTCAACGGCGACCGTATCCAAGACCTTGACTATGTCTTGAGTGACGCAGATAAGTTAGAGAATGAACTGACTGTTATCCGTCGTGGAAAGAAAAAATACTTTGTATTAACTTACTAAATTGTTCAACATTTACCTATAAAAAAAGGAGTTACCCTCGAGAAAGGTAACTCCTTTTTGCTGTTAATAGTCCCCACCTATCCCTTAATAGACAGGCTACGCAGTACAATACGTAAGGTTGTTAGATTATGTAAGATAGAAAGATTTGAAGGACTGAGCCAATTAAACAAGCCAAAGCCAATCAAACTACTATTTACGACAACGGTATCTTGAATATTCTTCTTGATGAGTGTTTGCAAAGATGATGATAGCGAATCCAACTCTTGGAAGAAATCCAAACGATTATCTAACAATAAGATATCACTCATCTGCTTAGAAATATCTGCGCTCTCATTCATCACCACACCGATATCTGATAGGGTTAGAGCCGCTGAGTCATTCAAGCCATCTCCAACCATCAAAATAGTGTGACCTGCTTTCTGCAGTTCCTCTACTAACTCAAATTTCCCATCAGGTTTCAAGTCTGTATAGACCTGATCAAAGGGCAAATCTTTGACTAATTCCTCTGTCCTAACCAAGGTGTCCCCTGTTGCCAGAATCAATTTTTTCCCTTGTGCCTTAAGTTTCTCCAAGGCTGCTTTTGCTTCTTTTCTCAAAGGAGTATGAATGCAGAACATTCCAATCAATTCATTCTGGTAGGCTAAGAATAAGAGATTGTAGTGACTCTTGTACTCTTCAATTAAAGCATTTTGTTCTGAACTGATATGAATTTGCTCATCCTGCATCAAGACATAATTTCCAATAAGAACTGGTTGACCATCGATATGGGACTTAATTCCCTTGCTTGCGATATATTGGAGTTTCCCATGCATTTCCTCATGTTCAATCCCCTCTATCTCAGCTTGCTTGACGATGGCATTAGCAATAGGATGATAAATGTGTTCCTCAAGACAGGCACTGATTCTGAGAATATCTTCCTCACTATAGTCTCCAAAAGGTAACACCTTTTCAACTATAGGATAACTAGTTGTGATTGTTCCTGTCTTATCAAACAAGAAAGTATCAACTTCCAGATATTTCTCCAGAACATCTCCATCCTTAATCACCATTTCACGGTTCAACCCTTCCTTGATAACTGTCAAATAAGCTACAGGAGTAGAGATTTTCAAAGCGCAGGAGAAATCGACCAATAGGAAAGAAATAGCCTTAGAAAAAGAACCTGTCAATAGGTAAGTCAGCCCAGCCCCCAAGAAATTATATTTGACGACCTTGTCCGCCATCTTGATGAAATAGCGTTGTTTCGTTTTCTTGTTTTCTTCAGATTTCTTCATCAACTCAATCAGTTGTAAAATCCGGCTGTTCATCTGATTATCGGTTACACGAATGCGTAACTCTCCAGTTTCTAATACTGTATTTGCACAAACCAAATCAGACTCTCTTTTTTCAACTGGAAAACTCTCTCCCGTCAAGGAACTTTCGTTGACCATACCTAAACCTGAAACTACTTGTCCATCAAACAGAATTTCATTTCCTTGAGATAGGACCAAGACATCTCCTATTTGAACATCGGAACTCTTGATACTAACAACCGTATCGCCCTGTACTAAGAATACGTCGCTCTCTTTTGCAAGAAGACTCTGTTCTAAATCTGTTGCAGTTTTTTTCAAGGACCACTGATCTAAATGATTCCCCAAATCAAGCATAAACATGATATTACTAGCTGTCTTGGATTGGTTCATAAACAAGGACAATAAAATCGCCGAACAGTCCAAGACTTCCATCGTTAGTTCCTTACGCGCTAGTGTTTGATAGGCTTCTCTAATATAACCAAAAGCCTGATAACAAGTCCATATATAGCGAATAGGATACGGCACAAAACTACGAAAAAGCACACGCTTAATCGCTGCACCTGAAACAATAGAATAAGCACTCTCTTCTCTACGAATGGGAAGAGTCATCAACTCAGAAACTTTCCCTTTGTCAATTCTTTTTAAAAAGGCTTCTGCATTATCTAATACAGAAAAGCCTTCTTTTATACGTAGAGTAAAGTGCTGTTGATCCATGTAAAACTGGATAGACTCAATCCCCTTTTCATCTCTCGCCAAGGAACGAAGATAGTCTTGAATATCCAAGGTGAGTGAAAAAGAAGATGATAGTCGGATATGTTGGTATCCTCTATGTAGCACTTTAAAAGACATATTATTCTCCTATAAGGCTATCTAATTGCTCTTCTTTTTTCTCTTGCTCGTACAAATATTTGGCATCTTGCAAGACATCGTCTCCATGTTGCTTCACAACAGAAACAGATGCATCTAGCTCGTCTTTCAACTTGTAAGCCTTAGCCAAAGCTTTAGAATAACCTTTTTTAGCTTCCTTACTTGCCAAGATTTTCAAACCAAGGGTACCAAATGCGACACCACCCAAAAAGAGTGATGATTTTTTCGCAACTTTTGCAACGGTTAATACTTCTTTTAACATACTTATTTCCTCCTAGCTATTATTATATAGCAATTTAGATATAAAAGCAATTTAATTTTGGTACTTTGAAAAGTAATTATACTACTATTTAATTCTATTACAAATCATCCTAAAGTTGCTTTCATTTGCCTCTTTTGATACACTTAAACTATGAATACAAACCTCAAACCCAAACTTCAGCGTTTTGCTTCTGCGACTGCCTTCGCCTGTCCTATCTGCCAAGAAAATCTGACTCTGGTAGAGAGCAGTCTTAAATGCTGCAACCGTCATTCTTTTGACCTGGCAAAATTCGGCTATGTCAATCTGGCACCTCAAATTAAGCAATCTGCCAACTACGACAAGGAAAACTTTCAAAATCGCCAACAAATCCTAGAAGCAGGCTTTTACCAAGCTATTTTAGATGCTGTATCTGACTTGCTTGCAAGCACAAAAACTACCACAACAATTTTGGATATCGGTTGTGGTGAAGGTTTCTACTCTCGTAAACTCCAAGAAAGTCACCCTGAAAAAACCTTCTATGCCTTTGACATTTCCAAAGATTCCGTCCAAATCGCTGCCAAGAGCGAACCCAACTGGGCAGTCAATTGGTTCGTTGGTGACTTAGCTCGTCTTCCTATAAAAGACGCCAGCATGGATATCTTACTTGATATCTTTTCACCTGCCAACTATGGAGAATTTCGTCGCGTTTTATCCAAAGACGGCATGTTGATAAAGGTTATTCCAACTAAAAATCACCTCAAGGAAATCCGTCAAAGGGTACAGAACCAGCTGACAAACAAGGATTATTCTAATCAAGATATCAAGGAGCATTTCCAAAACAACTTCACTATCTTATCCAGTAAAACTGCCTCACTAACCAAGCCTATCACAGCAGAGCAGCTCCAAGCCCTACTCAGCATGACGCCCCTACTCTTTCACATCGACCAGACTAAGATTGACTGGAGCCAACTGACAGAGATTACCATTGAGGCTGAGATTCTGGTTGGGAAAACATTGTAAACTAGACTTCGCAAAAGTAGAAAACTTACTGAGAATCTTCAATATTACGAAAACGCATAAGAACAGGTACTCAAAAGCCTTAATCTTATGCGTTTTGTTATGCAAAAATCACTGGAGTTTCTATACACATTAAGAGGAAATATTTGAAATCAGTTCTTTTAATAACCATTGAATACCATATACTACATTTACCCCAAATATGATATAGGCCGTATAAATCAAGTATTTCGATTTCTCCCGCCTCAAAGAATAAATCTTGTACAAGATAAATAAATTTAAAATAATAAATAATAGAGACAAAATCTTCCTCCAAAATCAATATTAAAAGTAGCCAGTCAGGCATATACCTCATATTTATTTTCGATTCGAGATAACAAACTTATCAATAAATAGCAAGTGATATAAGGCAAGTACAGACCCCCAGAAACTACCTCGAAGAGAGATTTCTTGATGATTGAGAGGAAACAAATCATGGTTACCTATATAGAGGCAGGTCAAAATAACAAATAAAATCCAAAATAAATCCGTCCATTTATATTTTGAAAAATATTTTTTAACATAATAGCACATTTTTCTTGACTACAATAACATTATATGATAAAATGTAAGCGAATACAAATAAAAAGGAATTGCCTTATTCAATTAATATTCCTATAAGAAAGCAGATGATTCCAATGTACAAACTATAATTATCAACCCTTAATATCCAACTTAGTTATGAAAGAATGGTAGGTGATCATTATCATGAAAAAAATACTAATTACTCTATTATTTAGTTGTTTAGCATTGTTTTATTTGCCTATTTCTGTAAACGCCGATACCACTAATGACCTTGTTATAAAATTCAACGAACTGCAATTTACTGTTGAGGATTACAATATCCCTAATCCAGAAGTAGTATATTCGAAATCAGGATTCAACGAAGTTGCAACTGTTATTGATAGTGATACTGGAAAGGTTGTTGAAACTATTGAATTTATTCCAGATCTCTCTCGATCTACAGTTACTTCACACACATTAAAAAGAAGTGCAACATTTGCTAGAACTACAGTTCAATTAAGTGTAAACATTGAATTATATAATGAGGGTTCTTTCCGTCAGATTAACTCAGTTCAAGGTTATTACTTAGGAATAACAAATTCTATTACAAACACATATATTGAAGGACAAAACGTTGATGTTTGGTCTCCAAAAGGATACCCCACAACAAGTATAAAGTATGCTTATAATGGTACTTTAACAGCAGCTATAAACAGTAGTGGTTCAGCTCAAGTTAAAGCAGAGTTGTTAGGAGCTGGATTTACATTGGGAGGTACTATTGGAGGTACATCATATTATAGAGTTCCATTTAATCAAAACGGAACTATTAGTCTATACTAACTTAGGAGGTAGTCGATATTATGAATGAAAAAAAACGTACATATTTTATTTGTGCAAGTATTATTATTTCATCTATAATTTTAGGACTCTTTATTTATAACGGACTTGACGTTTTGGGTCAATTTATAAACGATGGCCTCAGGGTAATTAATAGTAATAGGTAGTTAATAGAATTTAAATAAAAAAACGGTAATTTAGTGAATGAACTGCACCCCAAAAGTTAGACAGAAAAAATTTAACTTTTGGGGTGTTTTTATTATGAAATTAACTCATGATGATAAAGTTCAGATCTATGAACTTAGAAAACAAGGATATAGCTTAGAGAAGCTTTCAAATAAATTTGGGATAAACAATTCTAATATTAGGTACATGATTAAATTGATTGATCGTTACGGAATAGAGTTCGTCAAAAAAGGAAAAAATCGTTACTATTCTCCTGATTTAAAACAAGAAATGATTCATAAAGTCTTACATGAAGGCTGGACTAAAGATAGAGTTTCTCTTGAATACGGCCTCCCAAGTCGTACGATACTTCTTAATTGGCTAGCACAATACAAGAAAAACGGGTATACTATTGTTGAGAAAATAAGAGGGAGAGTACCTAAAATGGGACGTAAGCCAAAAAAGAGACCTGAAGAGAGAACAGAATTAGAACGTCTTCAAGCAGAAAATGAGTACCTGAGAGCGGAGAATGCCATCCTAAAAAAGTTAAGAGAACTCCGATTGAAGGAGGAAAAAGAGAAAGAAGAAAGACAGAAATTGTTCAAGAATTAATGACTGATTTTTCGTTAGATATTCTTCTAAAAGCCATTAAATTAGCTCGTTCGACCTACTACTATCACTTGAAACAGCTAGACAAACTAGATAAGAATCAAGAGCTTAAAGCTGAAATTCAATCCATTTTTATCGAACATAAGGGAAATTATGGTTATCGTCGGATTCATTTAGAACTAAGAAATCGTGGTTATCTGGTAAATCATAAAAGAGTTCAACGCTTGATGAAAGTACTCAATTTACAAGCTAAAATGCGACAGAAACGAAAATATTCTTCTCATAAAGGAGATGTGGGTAAGAAGGCAGAGAATCTCATTCAACGTCAATTTGAAGGCTCTAAAACAATGGAAAAGTGCTACACAGATGTGACAGAATTTGCCATTCCAGCAAGTTCTCAAAAGCTTTACTTATCACCAGTTTTAGATGGCTTTAATAGCGAAATTATCGCCTATAATCTTTCAACTTCACCCAACTTAGAACAAGTAAAAACGATGTTGGAACAGGCCTTCACAGAGAAACGCTACGAGAATACGATTCTCCATAGTGACCAAGGCTGGCAATACCAACACGATTCTTATCATCAGTTTCTTGAAGGTAAGGGAATTCAAGCATCCATGTCACGTAAGGGTAACAGCCCAGACAATGGTATGATGGAGTCCTTCTTTGGCATTCTGAAATCGGAAATGTTTTATGGTTATGAGAAGTCATTTCAGTCGCTTAAGCAATTGGAACAAGCCATTGTAGACTATATTGATTACTACAACAATAAACGAATTAAGGTAAAACTAAAAGGACTCAGTCCTGTACAATACAGAACTAAATCCTTAATCTTATGCGTTTTGTTATGCAAAAATCACTGGAGTTTCTATACACATTAAGTGGAAATCTTTGAAACCAGTTCTTTTAATAACCATTGAATACCATATAGTACATTTACCCCAAATATGATATAGGCCGTATAAATCAAGTATTTCGATTTTTCCCGCCTCAAAGAATAAATCTTGTACAAGATAAACAAATTTAAAATAATAAATAATAGAGACAAAATCTTCCTCCAAAAATCAATCCTAAAGGTACACAGCTAAGCATATCCCTAAACTTTATTTTCGATTCGAGATAACAAACTTATCAATAAATAGCAAGTGATATAATACAAGTGTAATTCCAAATAAGCACCCATGATAAGAGATTTCTTGATGGGTAAGGGGGAAAAGAGTATCATTACCCGCCAAGAGGCAGGTCAAAATAACAAATAAAATCCAAAATAAATCCGTCCATTTATATTTTGAAAAATATTTTTTCCACATAAAAACACCTTCTTTCCTACAATTATATTATAATACTTTATGTAAGCGAATACAAGAGATATGAGGTAATCAACTACGAAGAAGCATGAGGTTGAAGACAGTAAAAATCAGCATTTAAAGCCTTCACTGTATCTATAATTTCCCTATCTTTAGACAGGATTGACTAAAATCCACAACATTTAAAAAAGCGAATTTCAATCGAAACTCGCTTTTTTACAAAATGTATTCGTATAAATTTGTATCTTAGTTCAAGTGCCAGATATCTTCGTTATACTGAGCGATTGTACGGTCAGATGAGAAGAATCCTGCTTTAGAAATGTTAACAATAACTTTATCCAACCATGCATCACGGTCTTCGTAGTCAGCAAGCATTTGCTCTTTGACTTTGATGTAGTCTTCCAAGTCAAGAAGAGTCATGAACCAGTCTTTGTTGATCAATTCATTGTAAAGACGTTCCAAGCGCTCTTTGTTTCCAGCTGCAAGAACTGCATCGCTAACGATGAAGTCAACCAATGGTTTGATAGCTTTACGAGCGTAGAATTCGCTTGATTTGTAAGCTGCTTTTGCGTAAAGGTCGATAACAGTTTCTGAATCTTCACCGAAAATGTAGATGTTTTCGTCGCCAACCAACTCAGCGATTTCCACGTTAGCACCGTCCATAGTACCAAGAGTCAAAGCTCCGTTCAACATGAATTTCATGTTACCAGTACCTGAAGCTTCTTTAGAAGCAAGTGAGATTTGTTCTGAGATATCACATGCTGGGATAAGGAAGATTGCTGCAGTAACGTTGTAGTTTTCAACCATAACTACTTGCAAGTGTGGAGCTACTGCTGGATCGTTAGCAATCACTTCTGACATGCAAAGAATCAAGTGGATGATGTCTTGAGCGATTGTGTAGGCTGGAGCTGCTTTACCACCAAAGAAGATTGTGATTGGGCGAGCAGGGATGTTACCAGCTTTAATGTCAAGGTATTTGTGGATCACGTACAAAGCGTTCATTTGTTGGCGTTTGTACTCGTGAAGACGTTTGATTTGGATATCAAAGATAGAGTTTGGATTGATTTCCACACCTTGGTGTTCTTTCAAGTGACGAGCCAATTTACGTTTGTTGTGAGCCTTGATGCTTTCCAATTTTTCTTTGACAGCTGCTTTGTCTTCGTAAGACAAGAGTTTTTCAAGCTCATCTGCTTCATGGTGCCAACCATCTCCAAAAATCTCATCCAAGTAGTGAGACAATCTTGGGTTAGCATGCATGAGCCAACGACGGAAAGTGATACCGTTTGTTTTGTTGTTGAATTTTTCTGGGTAAAGGTCGTAGAAAGCTTTCAACTCAGAATTTTTCAAGATTTCAGTGTGAAGTGCTGCAACCCCGTTAACGCTGTATCCGTAGTGGATATCCATATGAGCCATGTGAACACGTCCGCTCTCATCGATGATTTGAACAGCTGGATCTTTGTATTCTGCTTTCACGCGACGGTCCAATTCTTCGATGATTGGTACCAAGTGAGGAACCACTTCTTGCAAGAATTCAAGAGGCCATTTTTCAAGGGCTTCAGCAAGGATTGTGTGGTTAGTGTAGGCAGTCATGCTACGAACGATTGAGATTGCTTCGTCAAGCTCGATACCACGTGCAGTCAAAAGACGGATCAATTCAGGGATCACCATTGATGGGTGAGTATCGTTGATTTGTACAACGGCATAATCAGCAAGGTCATGCAAGTTGCTTCCTTTTTCGATTGCTTCGTCGATGATCAATTGCGCACCGTTTGAAACCATGAAGTATTGTTGGAAGATACGGAGCAATTCACCTTGACGGTCACTATCATCTGGGTAAAGGAAGAGAGTCAAGTTGCGAGCGATATCTGTCTTGTCAAAGTTGATACCATCTTTAATAATAGAAGAATCAACTGAATCCAAGTCAAACAAACGCAAGCGGTTCTTCGTTTCTGTCTTGTAACCAGGAACATCAATATCATAAAGAGTTGATGTCAAAGTAAAGTCTGCAAATGGTACTTGGTAGCTACGGCTTGAGCGAACCAACCAGTTTTGCTCTGTCAACCATGCGTTTGGAATTGTTTCTTGTTGGTTGTTTTTAAGAACTTGTTGGAAAAGACCAAAGTGGTAGTTCAGACCAACACCGTCACCATTCAAACCAAGAGTCGCAATTGAGTCGATAAAGCAGGCAGCCAAACGTCCCAAACCACCATTACCAAGAGATGGTTCCAATTCAACTTCTTCAACTTCGATCAAGTCTTTACCTGCAGCTGCAAGTTCTTTTTTGACATCGTCGTAAAGACCAAGGTTAATCAAGTTGTTTGACAAGAGTTTACCAATCAAGAACTCAGCTGAGATGTAGTAAACTTTTTTCTTACCAGTGTTAACTGGTTTTTGGCTACTTGCAAGCTTGCTGTAGTTAAGAAGAGCAAGGTAAAGCTCTTCATTGCTACATTCTGCAATGGTTTTATTGTAACGATTTTGTACAAATTCTTGTAGTGATAACATGTTTAAGATGTCTCCTGATATTGTATTATTTCTTTAATTCTACCAAATTTTCATTGATTCGGCGATAGATTGTTGTTAAGTCAAGCAAACCTTCCTCAACAGCTGGTGTCAATTGCTCTTCAGTCATACGCCAAGACCAGTTTCCACCAAGGGTAGATGGGAAGTTCATACGAGCCGCCTCATCCAATTCTAGCAAATCTTGCATAGTTGCAATTGCCATGAAGCTAACTGATGAAAAGACTGTACGAAGCATAGCATGTGGCACTGTTTCGTATTCTTTACGGTTAGTGTAGCGAGCCATGTATTCACGAGTCGCATCATCGATCTCGTTACGGTACCAACCAAGAACCGTGTTGTTATCGTGTGTTCCTGTGTACATAACTGAGTTAGCAGGTGCCAAGTGTGGGCTATCAATGCTTTCGTCTTCTGGGTTGAAGGCAAATTGAAGAATCTTCATTCCTGGGAAGCCAGTACGTTCACGCAATTCGATAACTTCGTCTGTCATGAAACCAAGGTCTTCTGCGATGATGTTTAACTCACCAAGTTCTTCCTTAACGGCTGCAAAAAGCTTGTAGCCAGGACCTTTGACCCATTCACCAGGTGCTGCTGTATCAGAACCAGCAGGGATTTCCCAGTAAGATTCGAAGCCACGGAAGTGGTCGATACGAACGATGTCGTAGATTTTGAAGCTTTCACGCAAGCGTTCAATCCACCATTTGTAGCCGTCTTTGTCCATTGCTTCCCAGTCATAGATTGGGTTACCCCAAAGCTGACCAGTTGCAGAAAATTCATCTGGTGGGCATCCTGCGATGCAAGTCGCCTTACCGTTGACATCTGTCTTGAAAAGATGTGGATTTGCCCACATGTCGCTTGAATCTTCCGCTACGTAGATTGGCATGTCTCCAACGATTTCGATGTGGTTGTCGTTAGCGTAAGCTTTCAATTTCAACCATTGTTGGAAGAAGAAGTATTGAGTCACACGGTGGTAAACCAACTTGTCTGCCAATTGCTCACGGTAGCTTTCAAGCGCTGAAGCTTTACGAGCACGAGCATCAGCATCTGGCCATTCTGTCCAAGCAAGATTGTCAAAATGCTCTTTGATAGCCATATACTCAGCAAAGAGCTCAAGCCATGATTGGTTGTCTTGAGCAAATTTCTCAAAATCTTTAACATCTCCTACTTCCAAGAAACGTTTTACCGCTTTTTCTAAAAGAGGACGACGTGCATAGTAGATTTTCGCATAATCAACTTCAGACGCATCGCTACCAAAGTCAACTCCTTCAAGGTCACTTGCTTCCAACAAACCTTGCTCCACCAAGATATCTAAATCGATAAAATGAGTGTTTCCTGCGAAGGCTGAGAAAGATTGGTAAGGAGAATCACCGTAACTAGTTGTTCCTAATGGAAGGATTTGCCAGTAACGTTGTTTTGTACGAACCAAGAAATCAACGAAGTCGTAAGCACTTTGACCAAACGATCCGATTCCGTAAGCTCCTGGGAGAGAAGAGATGTGCATCAACACACCACTTTGACGTTTTTTCATAATAGCACCTCATGTGTTAAAATTAATGGAACGTTGCGTATTTTTGCAGACGCAAACGTTTGCGCTACTTACAAGTATACTCCTTTTCAAGCATAATTGCAAGCGTTTTTAAAAAACTTTTTTGATTATTTTTAAGGAGACTAACCCATTTTAGCAAAGATAACTTATACTCAATGAAAATCAAAGAGCAAACTAGGAAACTAGCCGCAGGCTGTACTTGAGTACGGCAAGGCGACGTTGACGCGGTTTGAATTTGATTTTCGAAGAGTATTAAAACCATCTAATCCTAAAGTTTGAGTCTCACAGAATCCGTCTACAAACTGCAAATCCTCCCCTAGAAAACTTGAATTTAGATGCAAGAAGGCACAAACGTCTATAGAAAATAGATAGGAATTAGAAACAGGGAGATAGCCCCTCCTGATTTCCCTCTTTAGACAGATTCCATCTATTTTTTATTAAAAATACTGTATTCTTATCTATTTCACACTTTTCTTCTATTAAAAAGTAAAATCATGCTATCAAATCAAGCTTAAAAATTTTTTAAAATTTTTGACAAAAACACTTGCAACCGTTTTCTATTTGTGCTATACTAAGCTCATAAAGGAAAACGTTTGCGTTTTTCTTGTCAATAAAACTTGTTATTCTTTAGGAGGAATACACTATGTCATCTAAATTCACGAAGAGCGCTGCGGTGCTTGGAACTGCTACACTTGCTAGCTTGCTCTTGGTAGCTTGCGGAAGCAAAACTGCTGATAAGCCTGCTGAGTCTGGTTCATCTGAAGCCAAAGAAATCACTCTTTACGTTGAGGACCAATACAAAGCTTATGCTGAAACAGTTGCTAAAGCTTATAAAGAGCAATCAGGCACAACAGTTAACATCAAATCTGGTGACCAACTTGGTGGGCTTGACAAACTTTCTCTTGACAACCAATCTGGTCAAGCTGCTGACGTTATGATGGCTCCATACGACCGTGTGGGTAGCCTTGGTTCTGACGGACAACTTTCAGAAGTGAAATTGAGCGATGGTGCTAAAACAGAAGATACAACTAAATCTCTTGTAACCGCTGCTGACGGTAAAGTTTACGGTGCTCCTGCCGTTATCGAGTCACTTGTTATGTACTACAACAAAGACTTGGTAAAAGACGCTCCCAAAACATTTGCTGACTTGGAAAACCTTGCTAAAGATAGCAAATATGCCTTCGCTGGAGAAGATGGAAAAACTTCTGCCTTCCTAGCTGACTGGACAAACTTCTACTATGCATACGGACTTCTTGCTGGTAACGGCGCTTACGTATTCGGACAAAACGGTAAAGACCCTAAAGACATCGGTCTTGCAAACGACGGTTCTATCGCAGGTATCAACTACGCTAAATCTTGGTACGAAAAATGGCCTAAAGGTATGCAAGATGGTACAGCTGCTGGAAACCTAATCCAAACTCAATTCCAAGAAGGTAAAACAGCTGCTATCATTGATGGGCCTTGGAAAGCTCAAGCCCTCAAAGATGCTAAAGTAAACTACGGTGTTGCGACTATCCCAACTCTTCCAAATGGAAAAGCATATGCTGCATTCGGTGGTGGTAAAGCTTGGATCATTCCTTCAAGTACTAAGAACCTTGAAGGCGCACAGAAATTTGTAGACTTCCTTGTTTCAACTGAACAACAAAAAGCTTTCTACGATGCAACTAACGAAATCCCAGCTAATACTGAAGCTCGTTCATACGCTGAAGGTAAAAACGATGAGTTGACAACAGCTGTTATCAAACAATTCAAGAACGCTCAACCAATTCCAAACATCTCTCAAATGTCTGCAGTTTGGGAACCAGCTGCTAACATGCTCTTTGATACTGTAAGTGGTCAAAAAGATGCTAAAACAGCTGCTAACGACGCTGTAACATTGATCAAAGAAACAATCAAACAAAAATTTGGTGAATAAAAAATTTGTTCAAGGGGGGTGGAATTCAAATCCCCCTTTGAATTTATCAATAGAGACACAAATAATTTAGCTTTCTTATAAAAAAAGTAGTATCCTATGAAAGGAGTTATTATGGAAAAGCAACAACCTAGTAAAGCAGCCCTGCTGTCTATCATTCCTGGGTTAGGACAGATTTACAATAAACAAAAAGCCAAAGGTTTTATCTTCCTTGGTGTAACCATCGTATTTGTCCTTTATTTCCTAGCACTTGCAGCACCTGAATTGAGCAATCTCATCACTCTTGGTGACAAGCCCGGTCGTGATAATTCCCTCTTTATGCTGATTCGTGGTGCCTTCCATTTAATCTTTGTAGTCGTTTATGTACTCTTTTATTTCTCAAATATCAAAGATGCATATACGATTGCAAAACGCATTAACAATGGAATTCCAGTTCCACGTACCCTCAAAGACATGATCAAAGGGATTTATGAAAATGGTTTCCCTTATCTCTTGATTATTCCATCTTATGTTGCCATGACCTTCGCGATTATCTTCCCAGTTATCGTAACCTTGATGATCGCCTTTACCAACTATGACTTCCAACACTTACCACCAAACAAATTGTTGGACTGGGTTGGTTTGACAAACTTTAGTAATATCTGGAGTTTGAGTACCTTCCGTTCTGCCTTTGGTTCTGTTCTTTCTTGGACCATCATCTGGGCTTTGGCAGCCTCAACTTTACAGATTGTGATTGGTATCTTCACAGCTATCATTGCTAACCAACCATTTATCAAAGGAAAACGTATCTTTGGTGTTATTTTCCTTCTTCCTTGGGCTGTCCCAGCCTTCATCACTATCTTGACATTCTCAAACATGTTTAACGATAGTGTCGGAGCTATCAACACCCAAGTATTGCCAATCTTGGCTAAATTCCTTCCTTTCCTTGATGGCGCTCTTATTCCCTGGAAAACAGACCCAACTTGGACTAAGATTGCCTTGATTATGATGCAAGGTTGGCTTGGATTCCCATACATCTACGTTCTGACCTTGGGTATCTTGCAATCTATTCCTAACGACCTTTACGAAGCAGCTTATATTGACGGTGCCAATGCTTGGCAAAAATTCCGCAACATCACTTTCCCAATGATCTTGGCTGTTGCGGCACCTACTTTGATTAGCCAATACACCTTCAACTTTAACAACTTCTCTATCATGTACCTCTTCAACGCTGGAGGACCTGGTAGTGTCGGTGGTGGAGCTGGTTCAACCGATATCTTGATTTCATGGATTTACCGTTTGACAACAGGTACATCTCCTCAATACTCAATGGCGGCAGCTGTCACCTTGATTATCTCTATCATTGTCATCTCAATCTCTATGATCGCATTCAAGAAACTACACGCATTTGATATGGAGGACGTCTAAGATGAATAACTCAATTAAACTCAAACGTAGACTGACTCAAAGCCTTACATACCTTTACCTGATTGGTCTATCAATTGTCATTATCTATCCACTTTTGATTACCATTATGTCAGCCTTCAAGACTGGTAACGTAGTAGCCTTTAAACTAGACAGCAACGTCGACTTTAGTTTTGCTAACTTCCAAGGCCTCTTCACTGAAACCTTGTACGGTACTTGGTACCTCAACACCTTGATCATTGCCTTGATTACCATGGCTGTTCAAACAAGTATCATCGTACTTGCTGGTTATGCCTACAGCCGTTACAACTTCTTGGCTCGTAAACAAAGTTTGGTCTTCTTCTTGATCATCCAAATGGTGCCAACTATGGCCGCTTTGACAGCCTTCTTCGTTATGGCGCTTATGTTGAACGCCCTTAACCACAGCTGGTTCCTCATCTTCCTCTACGTTGGTGGTGGTATCCCGATGAATACTTGGCTCATGAAAGGCTACTTCGATACAGTGCCAATGTCTTTAGACGAATCTGCAAAACTAGACGGTGCAGGACACTTCCGCCGCTTCTGGCAAATTGTTCTTCCACTTGTTCGCCCAATGGTTGCCGTACAAGCTCTCTGGGCCTTCATGGGACCTTTCGGGGACTACATCCTCTCTAGTTTCTTGCTTCGTGAGAAAGAATACTTTACTGTTGCCGTAGGTCTCCAAACCTTCGTTAACAATGCGAAAAACATGAAGATTGCCTACTTCTCAGCAGGTGCTATCCTCATCGCCCTTCCAATCTGTATTCTCTTCTTCTTCCTACAAAAGAACTTTGTTTCAGGACTTACAAGTGGTGGCGACAAGGGATAATTTATCCCCGCCACCCTTTTTCATTTTATACTCTTCGAAAACCTCTTCAAACCACGTCAGCTTCCATCTGCAACCTCAAA
>NZ_VMNC01000100.1:0-3267 GCF_013277505.1 Streptococcus sp. k-378
AAACGATAGTATGATACAAATTCCCCCTCTAGTTTATGAACACTAGAGGGGTGATTTTATATAATACTCAATGAAAATCAAAGAGCAAACTAGGAAGCTAGCCGCAGGTTGCTCAAAGCACTGCTTTGAGGTTGTAGATAAGACTGACGAAGTCAGTCACATATATAATCCAAGGTGAAGCTGACGTGTTTGAAGAAATTTTTGAAGAATATAAGTTTTCAAAATGAAAGAAAAGGATATTGAGTCATGGCAACTCGATATCCTTTTTTAGTTAGCGAAGTAAGCCTGATTTTTAAGGCGTTGAAGTAGTGGACGGCTAATAAAACTAATAGCTAGAAGTTTACCAAGGTCTGGGATAATAAAGGGAAGAACCCCCACAACAAGAGCTTTTTCAAATGCCATTCCAGCTAGAAAATGCAAGCTGAGAATCCCTCCGACAAAGACAAGGGCATCACCCAAGAGATTTGCAAGAAAAATATTGACAATTCCGCTCTTGCTGTTGGTTAGAGAGGAAGTAAGTCCAGAGTAAACGAGATAAAACCAAAGATAGCCTGCAGTAGGGCCAACTAAAGCCTGAAAACCAGCTCCACCTCCTGCAAACACAGGAAGACCGATAGCACCTAGAAGAAGATAGAGTCCAACAGAAAGTACAGCCTCTCTCGGTCTAAAGACAGTAGCAATCAAGCCGATTGCAAAGTTTTGCAGAGTGAAGGGAACAGGTCCAACTGGAAGACTGATTTGTGCCAAAACAGCAATGAGAGCAGCCCCAATAGCAGGGATAGCATAAATGTGAGCTTTTTTCAAAATAGTTAACCTCTTTTCTGATGTATAGTAACTATTATACTCATAGAGGAATCATTGTCAACCAATTTTTTAAAACAAGGTAACAAAAACTGTAACGGCCGATTTTGCTTATTGGTTAAGTTGGATAATTTTTTTGTTGATTCGAAAATTGTCTGTATAGATAATCCTATTTTATTAATAAAAAATATACTAGGTAAGTGTCTAGAGTTTTGAGAAACACAAGGAACATATAAATATATGCAGAGAACGAGGAAATTCGTTCTCTTTTTCGTTGCCAAAAATTAAGGAGAAAAAATGTCAGATAATATTGAAATTGTTATGGATATTGATTCGCTAGAAATTTTCGATGTAATAGATCTTGATAAGAATGAAAATATGGTTGATTGTATTTCTGAAGGAAATTCTGATGAAAAAGTATCTCCAGACAATGACCTTGCTAGAGTTTGGCTTGGAAACGATTATTATAAGCTCGCTAGTATTTTCTGGAAAGTCATAAAAGATGATGTTATTCATGAATTATATCTTAGAATTAAGCTTGGCACTTATCCGTATTTCAGAAGAGCTAGAGATGGAACATGGGGAATGGGGACAAACCAGCCAACTGACTTATGATGAAGCCCTGTAGACGACGATGGAATTTACTCCTGAGTTACTTGATTCTGTTTGAAACGAGAGAGGCCGAGATAGCACGACAAGACTAGAAGTCTTAAGAAAACCTTACAAAAAAAAGTGAGGTACAACTGATGAGTGTAGAACGTGATCTTGTGAGAAAGAAAATCAAGGAATTTAAGTTAAGGATAGGCGAATTAGAAGAAACATTGGAAGGGAGTTAATCCATGTGGTTGGAAACAATCGTTTGTTTTGATTGTGATTATGAGGAAAAATGGGAAGAAGATGATATTTTCAAGCCTATTCATTGTCCTGAATGTGGAGATGTATTAGATGTTGTAAAAAGAGATTGGTTAGGTGAAACAATACTTAGAAGCACAGTGCAGTGTGAGCGATGTAACTTTTTATTTGACCATTTGGATTTTCAGCTTGGTCTATCTGAATGCTCGAGTTGCTTTTCAAAGGAGCTCAAATTGGTGAGACAGAAAAAGGAGATAGTAGAATGACTAAAGAAATGTTTGTGCAATTTTCAAAAAAAGCAGCTGTTAACGAAGTGATGAGAAAAACAGGAATGAGTAAAAAACGTGCTGTTAAGGCGGTTGAAGAATTAGAGAGAGAAGGAGTTCTGTTCTCTATGGGAAATGGTACTGTGATGATGGGGGTGTGATAACATGGCTGATATTACAGTAAATCAAGTAGCAACACAGACCTTCTATCAAATCCCACAAATTTTCATGGTAAATGTTAAGAAGAAATTTTCTGCTGAGGGGAAACCTACTGGGAAAATCAAGATGACGAGTCTCTATGCCAAGAAATTATCAAATGATGGCAAGATTGCTTATGGAGTACTCTATGATCGATGTATGTTGAGTATTCATTCTTACAGAAACGGTGAACTGACTTATGTTGATGAGAATGGTTCAGTATTTCTTGTCTATACGGTTGAGGACTTAATGGAAATTTTAGATCGCAGTAAGCCAACTGTATTGAAAATCAAGAAAGAATTGAAAGAGCTTGGATTGCTTCGTGAAGTGAAACAAGGGAAGAATCGTCCGAATCGTTTGTATCTTCAAAATGTGAATGCTGAATTACAAGAATATGAACACTATGATGCTGAAGTCGTAGAAAAAGGACGTGACAAAGGAACTGTAGTCTACCACCATGTAAAAACTTTAGATTACAAAGGTTGTGTCTTATTTGAAATTGAACGTCCAGGCAGTGAAGAAGAATCTTCTATTTTGAAAGATGAAAACTCTGTTTTAGAAAAGCCTATCAAATCAATAAATTCTGGAAGTCAAAAATCTTTACCTCCAAAAAAAGCTGTTAAATCAACGAATTTTGGAAGTCAAAAATCTTTACCTCCGGAGGTAAAAAATTTTAACCCTATTAAGACTGAGAAGAGTCATACTGAGAATAATAGTACTAGACATAGTTCTAGAAAGCCTGCTTCCAATTCTAAGGAATTGGATCAGACTGCTGGAACTTGTGACACTCCTTCTCAAAAAACAAGTGGGAAGAAATTTATCAAACCTCAAGTCTATTCTCTCTTGCAGGAAATTGCAGATAGCTACCGAGATCATTTACCGTGGTACCAGCATTATAATATGACTCACCGCCAAAAGATGATTGTTGGCCAATACATTCAGACAGGATGGATAACAAGTAGTGAGGTTCTTCACTGTATCGAACGGATTCCTGAATGTGATAGTCCTTTTGCTTACTTGATTCAATCTATTGAAAATTTGATTGGCGAACGTAAGAGCGAGGCCAAGATGCAAGCTCATAGAGAAGCAGAGTATAGGTATCTGAGTAACTAATACTCTTCGAAAATCAAATTCAAACCACGTCAGCGTC
>NZ_VMNC01000101.1:0-1775 GCF_013277505.1 Streptococcus sp. k-378
CTTGTGTTTGTGATTGAACAACAAGTATAACACAGAGGTGTTTTCTTATGCCTAGAAGAGCTTTCATTTGACAAGAGGAACCCTTGAAGCAGTTTTGTCAGCTAAACCAAGGCTAATCTTAGCCTTGGCTTGTCAGTCTAACAGCATCAAGCCTCTTATCAAATGAAATCGAGTACTAGCTATAAGCTAGTTGAACCATCTAATTTTTAGGAGGGCTGGGTGGCTAACTTCATTATAGAACTTTCATATCACATTCGAATTACATTTTATTTTGGAAAACGTTTCCTTTGTTTTCAAATTGTTAAAAAAGTGGTACAATATAGGATAGCTTACTATTATCTGAATCAGCTGATTTGGAGAGAAAGGATTCATTTTGAAATCAATAGGCTTTATTGAAAAGCTGAAGGGGTTGTCTAGTAAAGAGCTGATTTTATTGGGAATTATCCTAAGTATCTTTTTACCCTTTTATCTTTTTGTAGTTGTACTCTGTTTATATATTATCAGTTTGATTTTTACAGGAGACATGAAAAGTATTCTTCAGAAAATGGGGGAGCATCCGATGTTGCTTCTTTTTCTTAGCTATAGTACTGTTATATCCATTCTTGCACAAAATTGGATGGGTCTGGTGGCTTCAGTAGGAATGTTTCTATTTACTATTTTCTTTTTGCACTATCAGTCGATTTTATCCCATAAATTCTTTCGATTGATTTTGCAGTTCGTCTTGTTTGGTAGTGTCTTGTCAGCTGCTTTTGCCAGTTTAGAACATTTCCAAATTGTGAAGAAATTTAACTATGCTTTTCTTTCACCCAATATGCAGGTGTGGCATCAGAACCGGGCAGAAGTGACCTTCTTTAATCCTAATTATTATGGAATTATTTGTTGTTTCTGTATTATGATTGCTTTCTATCTGTTTACAACGACCAAGTTGAATTGGTTGAAAGTATTCTGTGTGATTGCAGGCTTTGTTAATCTCTTTGGTTTGAACTTTACTCAAAATCGAACTGCCTTTCCTGCTATTATCGCTGGAGCAATTATCTATCTCTTTACGACTATTAAAAACTGGAAGGCCTTTTGGCTTAGTATTGGGGTCTTCGCGATTGGTTTGAGTTTCCTCTTTTCTAGTGATTTGGGAGTTCGGATGGGGACTTTAGACTCTTCTATGGAAGAACGCATTTCTATCTGGGATGCTGGGATGGCCTTGTTTAAGCAAAATCCTTTTTGGGGTGAAGGGCCATTGACCTATATGCACTCGTATCCTCGGATACATGCTCCTTATCATGAACATGCCCACAGTCTTTATATTGATACGATTCTGAGTTACGGAATTGTGGGTACCATTTTATTAGTTTTGTCTTCTGTTGCTCCTGTTCGCTTGATGATGGATATGAGTCAGGAGTCGGGGAAACGTCCGATTATCGGTCTTTATCTGTCTTTCCTTACAGTGGTTGCTGTGCATGGAATCTTTGACTTGGCCCTCTTCTGGATTCAGTCAGGTTTCATTTTCTTGCTAGTTATGTGCAGTGTTCCATTGGAGCATCGAACCTTGGTATCGGACATGACGGATTAAGTTTTATAAGATTGAAATCTTCTACCTTGGGTAGGAGATTTTTTATGCGATGGGCATGTTGTGTATCTGAGGTGTAAGTCCTCTGTAGAGATTCACTACCGGTGAATATAGTGAAATGAGATAAGAACAGGATGAATCAATCAGGACAGTCAAATAGATTTCTAACAATGTTTTAGAAGTAGAGGTGTACTATTCTAGTTTCAATCTA
>NZ_VMNC01000102.1:0-4857 GCF_013277505.1 Streptococcus sp. k-378
AAGTCAGTAACCATACCTAAGGTAAGGCGACGCTGACGTGGTTTGAAGAGTATTAGCGCTAATTTTTAGGGCTTTTACCTGATTTTTAAAGACTAGCAAACTTTTCTGCTGATTTTCATGAAGAGCCTTCGCTTTTATGGTAAAATAGTAACAGAATAAAAGAGGAGAGAAACAATGAAACGTAGTATGTATGCTGGTCGTGTTCGTGAGGAACACATCGGACAAGAAATAACCTTGAAAGGATGGGTAGGCCGTCGTCGTGACCTTGGTGGTTTGATCTTTATCGATCTTCGTGACCGTGAAGGAATTATGCAGTTGGTTATCAACCCTGAAAAAGTCTCTGCCGAGGTCATGGCAACAGCTGAAAGCCTTCGTAGCGAATTTGTTATCGAGGTGACTGGTCAGGTCGCTGCGCGTGAGCAAGCCAATGATAAGTTACCAACTGGTGCAGTTGAGTTAAACGTGACAGCTCTGACAGTGCTTAATACAGCTAAGACAACCCCATTTGAGATTAAGGATGGGATTGAGGCTAATGACGATACGCGTTTGCGTTACCGTTACCTTGACCTTCGTCGCCCAGAAATGTTGGAAAATCTTAAACTTCGTGCTAAGGTGACCCACTCTATCCGCAACTACTTGGATGAGTTGGAGTTTATCGACGTGGAAACACCATTCCTTTCTAAGTCAACACCAGAAGGGGCGCGTGACTATTTGGTACCGTCTCGCGTCAATAAAGGGCATTTTTACGCCCTTCCTCAAAGTCCACAAATCACGAAACAGCTCTTGATGAATGCTGGTTTTGACCGTTATTACCAAATCGTTAAATGTTTCCGTGATGAGGACTTGCGTGGAGACCGCCAGCCTGAGTTCACTCAGGTCGACTTGGAAACGTCTTTCCTTACGGAGCAAGAAATCCAAGATATTACAGAAGGCTTGATTGCGCGCGTGATGAAAGAAACAAAAGGCATCGAAGTAACGCTACCATTCCCTCGTATGAAATACGATGATGCGATGGCTCTTTACGGTTCTGACAAGCCAGATACCCGTTTTGACATGTTGCTTCAGGACTTGACAGAAGTGGTCAAGGGTGTTGATTTTAAAGTCTTTTCAGAAGCACCTGCTGTAAAAGCCATTGTGGTCAAAGGAGCTGCGGACGACTATTCACGTAAAGACATCGACAAGATGACGGAAGTAGCCAAACAGTACGGTGCCAAAGGTCTTGCTTGGGTTAAGGTTGTTGATGGAGAATTAAATGGACCAGTTGCCAAGTTCTTGACTGGCATCCAAGCAGAATTGACAGCAGCGCTTGCGCTTGAGGATAAGGATTTGGTTCTCTTTGTGGCAGATACGCTTGAAGTGGCGAATGCAACTCTTGGTGCCCTTCGTGGACGTATTGCCAAAGAGCTTGGCTTGATTGATAATGATAAATTCAACTTCCTTTGGGTGGTTGACTGGCCAATGTTTGAATGGTCTGAAGAAGAAGACCGTTACATGAGTGCCCACCATCCGTTTACTCTTCCACAGGAAGAAACAGCTCACGAATTAGAAGGTGATTTGGCTAAGGTTCGTGCCATTGCTTACGATATCGTCTTGAACGGTTACGAACTTGGTGGTGGTAGTCTTCGTATCAACCAAAAAGACCTTCAAGAACGCATGTTCAAGGCTCTTGGTTTCTCAGCCGAAGAAGCAAATGACCAGTTTGGCTTCCTTCTTGAAGCCATGGACTATGGTTTCCCACCACACGGTGGCTTGGCTATCGGGCTTGACCGCTTTGTCATGCTCTTAGCAGGAGAAGAAAATATCCGTGAAGTCATTGCCTTTCCTAAGAACAACAAGGCAAGTGACCCAATGACACAAGCTCCATCAACAGTAGCACTCAAACAACTAGAGGAACTCAGCTTACAAGTAGAAGAAGATGAAACAAGCAAAACGAATTAAGCGGTGGCGCTATTATCTGCGCCGCTTTGCTTATCAGATAAAAATTTTACGTGTCTTACAAAGCATCTCTCGCGAAAAATATGATGAGAAGATTTCGGCCTCTCTGGTCTATGGTTTTTTATCAGCAGTAGCAGTTAATTTTTTTTTCCAACCAGGGCATGTGTATTCGAGTGGTGCAACAGGTATGGCACAGATTATCTCTGCCTTGAGTAATCACTGGTTTGGTTTTCATATTCCGATTTCGCTAACCTTCTACGCCATTAACTTCCCTTTGATGGTCTTGGCTTGGTATCAGATTGGCCATAAGTTTACTGTCTTTACCTTTATCACGGTGTCTATGAGCTCCTTCTTTATCCAGTTTGTCCCTGTGGCAACCTTGACGGAGGATCCCATTATCAATGCCCTTTTTGGGGGTGTTGTTATGGGGTTGGGGATTGGTTTTGCTCTTCGCAACAATATCTCCAGTGGTGGGACGGATATCGTCAGCCTGACTATTCGCAAGAAAACAGGTAAGAATGTTGGTAGTATTTCTCTCTTGGTAAATGGGACCATCATGCTGATAGCAGGTTTGACCTTTGGTTGGAAATACGCTCTCTACTCTATGATTACCATCTTTGTCTCTAGCCGTGTAACAGACGCTGTTTTTACCAAGCAAAAACGCATGCAGGCTATGATTGTGACCAATCATCCAGATAAAGTAATTGAGAAAATCCATAAAAAATTGCACCGCGGAGCAACCATGATCCATGATGCAGAAGGAACCTATAATCACGAGAGAAAGGCAGTTCTAATCACTGTCATTACACGTGCAGAGTTTAATGAATTTAAACAGATTATGACACAAGTGGATCCAAGCGCCTTTGTCTCTGTCTCGGAAAATGTTCATATTCTAGGAAGATTTGTTGAGATAGATAATTAGTGACCAAAAAAACCAGCGTGAGCTGGTTTTTATTTTTCTATAATTTTATGGGCAATCAACTGGCGGTAACAAATTTGTTTATTGCTTTTAGCATCGTTGATAATCTGAAGAATCGTTTCAAATGATGTTTGACCAAGTTCTAGGCTATTGATATCGACATAGGCTGCCAAGTTGAGCTTGGGATTAACCGAGTCAAAGCTGAGAACAGGGACATTCAGCTGGTGTTTGGCAATATAGTTACAAACACCTTCAGCTAGGAGGCTATCGGTTGTGATGATAGCATCAATTTGTGGATCGTGCTTGAATAATCGCTTGCTAAATTTATAGCCCTTTTCTTCCAGAAACTCGTCGGCAAAGTAGATGCGATTGTTGTCAGTGGTCAGTTTGTAATGCTTAAGCGCCTGTTCATAGCCTGTTAAACGGTCTTTGGTCACGAAGAGCTTTTTACTTCCTCCGATAAAGGCAATGCGTTTGCAGCCTTTTTTGATGAAATATTCAGTCGCATCAAAACCAGCTTGAACATTGTCGTTGTCGACAAGTGGGATGAAAGGAGATAGAGATTTACCTAAGATAAGGAAGGGGAACTGTTCTTCTGCTACGAGTTTGACGAGGGGATCTTCTTCTTGGGCATAGAGAAAGATTAGCCCATCTACACGCTTGCCGTAGACCATTTGTGAAATAGCGTTGAGACGCTCCTTTTCATCTTTTCCTGTTGCTATCTGAATGGCATAGTGGTTTTCAGATGCGACTTGAGAGATGCCACGTAGAACCGATGGAAAGAAAGGATTCTGGTAGAAGGCGTCTGAGTCATCAGGAAGAACCAAACCAATCACCTGAGTGTAGCTGCTTACCAAGCTACGAGCGTTGAGGTTGGGGTGGTAATTGAGCTCCTTCATAGCCTTGCGAACGCGTTTTTTTGTTTCGTCGCTAATGGTTGATTTATTTTGAATAACACGGGTTACGGTTGAAGGCGAAACACCAGCAGCCTTGGCCACGTCTTTAATCGTAACGGGCATAAAAATCTCCTATTTATGGTAATTTGGATCACGGAAATGTGTTTTATAAAAGATAGTGACCAGATACAGAACAAAAAGAATATTTTGTACAGTAATCAGGGTTGTCATATTTTGGGCAAATAATCCCAAAATAAGTGTAATCAGAGTCGGCAATCCTAAACAGTTCAAGATAAAGTGATAGCACTCTTTAAAGGTTCTAAATGAAAAGAGGCGTGATTTCTTAGTGATATAAAGGAGAAGACTAGCTCCTAGAGAGACGATAAAGAAATTCAAACCAAAGAGGAAGCTGGCACCGAGAACTAGGAAGAGACTGATATAGACACGATTTTGTTGGTACCAGTCTTTAGAAATTGCTTGGGTCAAGCTGTCTTTGCTTTTGAAACTCTCAGTCTGAATGGCTCGGTAAGAGATGCGGGTCAGTTCCTTGCTTTCCTTGCTGATGACTAGCTCATTTGTATCGAAATGCAGTTGCAAGTCTTTAGGTAATTCCTTGCTTTGGCTTGGACCAATCACAAGAGAAGGGGCTTGATTGGCAGTTCCTGTATAAGTTAAGTTGCCATCGACAATTGTAGCATGTTCAGAGAGATCCTGGACAACCTCATCTGTCAGAGGTTCATAGACATTATCGATAAAAGTTTCTAGCGGATAGGTCTCCTGGGAGCTGTTTTGGATGGCAATGGGTACCATAGACAAGCTGATAAGGAAGATACTGGTAAAGAGTAGTTGAAACCAGTTGAGTCCGAAACGTTTGGACAGGGGCTTACGAAATCCCCAAATACTTGAAAAATAGGAAAATGGATATGGAAGCATGGGTATCTTTCTAAAAGGTGTTTTCTATATGAGTATTATATAGTTAAATTCGCTTTATTTCAAGTCTAGGAGAAAAATTGCTTGTTGTAAGGACATTACTTACAGTAACAATCGTTAATACTTAATGAAAATCACAGAGCAAACTAGGAAGCTAACCACAGGTTGCTCAAAACA
>NZ_VMNC01000103.1:0-862 GCF_013277505.1 Streptococcus sp. k-378
TAACATCGTAGGTCGTCGTCGTGGTTACATAGCCATCCTCTCCGTCAATTGTAACAGGATTTTCATTACGGTCTCTAGTTTCATCTTTTTCAAAACGGATATTTGTACTTTTTTCGGCGATGCGTTTTTCTACCTTATCTTTAGCTGGAACTTTTACAACAGTAGGTGTAGGCTGAGTTAGTATTTTTTCAGTTGTTTCTAGTTCTGAGACTTCTCCAGTATTTGTATCTAATTTGTATGTTGTAGTGATTTCCTTAGTTCCATTTTCTCCAGGTATAGTTTCAGGGTTACTTCCTCTTGGATGTTCTAAATCTTTTTCGAACTTAACTTCTTTTGATTCAATATCTCCAACACGAACAGTAGGTTTAGTTCCGACTTTTATGATTTTCTTTTCCATAGGAGTTGTTACTTTTTCTGTAGAAGTATCCTCTACTGCTTTACCATTTTCAATTCTGTAAGTAGTAGTAATAGTTCTGATACCTAGTTTACCTTGACGATTTGGATAATCTTTCTTTTCCCCTTTAACAAGAGTTGGATCCGCTTCATACTCTGTTTCGATTGGAATTACTTTTGTTTCAACGCTATCTTTAGCTGGAACTTTAACAATAATAGGTGTAGCTGCTTTAGTAACCGTCTCCGAAACAGTTGCTACCTTAATATCGCCTGTCTTAGAATCAACTTTATAACTAGTCGTAACTGTTTTCAGTCCATCTTCGCTTGGAATAGTCGTAGGTTGGCTTCCTCTTGTATGTTCTGGATCCTTTTCATACCTCACTTCCGTGGAAGTTGTAGGCTCAGTTGTTTCAGTCGGTTTTGTCCCAACTTTAACTACTTTCTTAACCATCTCAGTTGTTACTTCACT
>NZ_VMNC01000104.1:0-10175 GCF_013277505.1 Streptococcus sp. k-378
GTTTGCTTTTTGATTTTTATTGAGTATAAGAAAAATAAAAAATAGAGAGCAGTTAAAGTATGAAAATTTTAATTGTAGAAGATGAAGAGATGATCCGTGAGGGGGTCAGTGATTATTTGACGGATTGTGGCTATGAAACCCTTGAGGCTGCAGATGGGCAAGAAGCCTTAGAAAAATTTTCCAGCTATGAAGTAGCCTTGATTTTACTAGATATCCAGATGCCCAAGCTAAATGGTCTAGAAGTCCTAGCTGAGATTCGTAAAACCAGTCAGGTTCCTGTCTTGATGCTGACCGCCTTTCAGGATGAGGAATACAAGATGACTGCCTTTGCTTCTCTGGCAGATGGCTATCTGGAAAAGCCCTTCTCCCTCTCCCTCTTAAAAGTGAGGGTGGATGCAATTTTCAAGAGATACTACGATACAGGACGAATCTTCTCTTATAAAGATGCCAGGGTGGATTTTGAGAGCTACAGTGCCAGTCTAGCAGGTCAAGAAGTGCTTATCAATGCCAAAGAGTTGGAAATTCTGGACTATCTGGTGAAAAATGAAGGCCGGGCCTTGACTCGGTCTCAGATAATCGATGCCGTCTGGAAAGCGACAGATGAGGTTCCCTTTGACCGTGTCATTGATGTTTATATCAAGGAATTGCGGAAAAAACTAGACCTGGACTGCATCCTCACTGTGCGCAATGTTGGTTATAAATTGGAGCGAAAATGAGACGAACAGGTTTATTTACAAAGATATTTATCTATACCTTCTCGATATTTAGTGTTCTGGTTATCTGCCTTCATTTAGCTATTTATTTTCTATTTCCCTCGACTTATCTGAGTCATCGTCAGGAAACCATTGGCCAGAAAGCGACAGCTATTGCCAAGTCCCTAGAAGGAAAGGATAGGCAGAGCATCGAGCAAGTGTTAGAGCTGTATTCCCAGACTAGTGATATCAAGGGGGGCGTTAAGGGCGAGATGACAGAGGACAAGTTAGAAGTCAAGGACAGCATTCCTCTGGATACGGACCGTCAGACCACCTCTCTCTTTATTGAGGAGCGTGAGGTGACAACGCAAGATGGTAGCACCATGACTCTCCAGTTTCTGGTTTCTATGGATTTGCAAAAGGAAGCAGAGCAAATCAGTCTCCAATTTCTTCCCTATACCTTGCTGGCATCCTTTCTAATTTCCCTCTTGGTGGCCTACATCTATGCTCGGACCATTGTTGCCCCGATCTTGGAAATCAAACGGGTGACTCGTAGAATGATGGAACTGGATTCCCAAGTGCGATTGCGCGTGGATTCTAGGGATGAGATTGGTGATCTCAAGGAACAAATCAATAGCCTCTACCAGCATCTTTTGACTGTCATTGCAGACTTGCATGACAAGAATGAAGCCATTCTCCAGCTGGAGAAGATGAAGGTCGAATTCCTACGAGGGGCTTCTCATGAACTGAAAACACCGCTGGCTAGTTTGAAAATCCTGATCGAAAACATGAAAGAGAATATCGGTCGTTATAAGGATAGAGACCAGTATCTGGGAGTTGCCTTGGGGATTGTGGATGAACTCAATCACCATGTTCTGCAGATACTTTCCCTCTCTTCTGTGCAGGAGTTGCGAGATGATAGGGAAGAAATTGACCTCCTCCAGATGACACAAAGTCTGGTTAAGGATTATGCCTTGCTCGCCAAGGAAAGAGAGCTCCAGATTGACAATAGTTTGACCCATCAGCAGGCTTATCTAAACCCATCAGTTATGAAGTTGATTCTTTCTAATCTCATCAGCAATGCCATCAAGCACTCTGTTCCAGGTGGCTTGGTTGGCATTGGAGAAAGAGAAGGGGAACTCTTTATCGAGAATAGCTGTAGCTCAGAAGAACAAGAAAAACTAGCCCAGTCTTTTTCTGATAATGCTAGTCGCAAGCCCAAAGGGCCTGGGATGGGACTCTTTGTGGTCAAGAGTCTATTGGAACATGAAAAATTAGCTTATCATTTCGAGATGGAGGAGAATCGTTTAACCTTCTTCATAGCTTTTCCAAAAGTCGCCCAAGACTAGAGATAGAAAGGGTTTACATGGATGAAGCTAGAAGAAATTAAATCGAAACTACGGGAAAAACTAGATTTTTTTGTCAAAAAGTGATAAAATGAACAATGTAAATGGGGTGACCCATAAAAATATACAGGAGGCCTGATAAAATGGCAATCGTTTCAGCAGAAAAATTTGTCCAAGCAGCTCGTGACAACGGTTATGCAGTTGGTGGATTTAACACAAACAACCTTGAGTGGACTCAAGCTATCTTGCGCGCAGCAGAAGCTAAAAAAGCTCCAGTTTTGATCCAAACTTCAATGGGTGCTGCTAAATACATGGGTGGTTACAAAGTTGCTCGCAACTTGATCGCTAACCTTGTTGAATCAATGGGTATCACTGTACCAGTAGCTATCCACCTTGACCACGGCCACTACGAAGATGCACTTGAGTGTATCGAAGTTGGTTACACTTCAATCATGTTTGACGGTTCACACCTTCCAGTTGAAGAAAACCTTAAATTGGCTAAAGAAGTTGTTGAAAAAGCACACGCTAAAGGTATCTCAGTAGAAGCTGAAGTTGGTACTATCGGTGGTGAAGAAGACGGAATCATCGGTAAAGGTGAATTGGCTCCAATCGAAGACGCTAAAGCAATGGTTGAAACTGGTATCGACTTCTTGGCAGCTGGTATCGGTAACATCCACGGTCCTTACCCAGCAAACTGGGAAGGTCTTGACCTTGACCACTTGCAAAAATTGACAGAAGCTCTTCCAGGATTCCCAATCGTATTGCACGGTGGTTCAGGTATTCCTGATGAGCAAATCCAAGCAGCTATCAAACTTGGTGTTGCCAAAGTTAACGTTAACACAGAATGCCAAATCGCATTCGCTAACGCAACTCGTAAATTTGCTCGTGACTACGAAGCAAACGAAGCAGAATACGATAAGAAAAAACTCTTCGACCCACGTAAATTCTTGGCTGACGGTGTAAAAGCTATCCAAGCATCGGTTGAAGAACGTATCGACGTATTCGGTTCAGAAGGTAAAGCATAATCTAGCTGAATAATACAGATAAAACCTGCCTGTGAGGGTGGGTTTTTTGATTTCAAGCTACTCGTTTTAGTATAGTAAACTGAATCTAGACTAGCACAATGCTGCTTCTATAGCGTTTTGAAACTAGAACAGGACAATATAACTGCTAAAATATTTCTATAAATTCATTTGATTTTCCTAATCAATTTGTTCGTATCCTATTTCATTCCACTATAAAACATTCTTATCAATTGATTTGAATTCCAAAATTTCATCGCTCTGGTCTTATTTCATTTGGCTATAAAAAACTCTCCTGGGGAATCCCAGGAGAGTATGAGTACTTATTTGAACTTGAATCCTTCGTAAATAAGCTCTGCTTTTGGATTTTGTTTCTTAATCTGTTTGGCAAGTGTCTTCATCATAGAAAGGGGACCACACATATAGACGGTTGCATGTTCGGGCACTTCTTTTTGTTCAAAATTAAGATAGCCGTCTTTCGTACTGTCGATTAGATGGAGTTCAAAATTAGGATTTTTCTGAGCATAGTTACGGAGTAAATCTAGGTAGACTGCATTTTCATCTCCACGGAAGCTATAGTAGAAGTGAACCTGTTTATCTAAAATAGGATGTTCACGGATGTAAGAGATGAAGGGGGTGATCCCAATACCTCCAGCAATCCAAACCTGATTTTCTCGTCCTTCTTCTATGATCATGTGTCCGTAAGCTCTGTCTAGGGTTACTTTGCTGCCGGCTTGAAGATTATCATAGATATTATTGGTATGGTCACCTGAATTTTTGACAGTAAAGTAAAGAGTTTGACCATGACCTCCTGAGATAGAAAAGGGATGCGGAGCACTTTCAAAACCTTCTTGGAAAATCTTTAGAAAGGCAAATTGTCCTGATTGATAGTTGAAAGGTCTGCTAAAATGGATTTGAATTTCTCTAGTATCGTGGTTTAAGCGTTTGAGATTGGTAATTTTCCCAAGGTAGGGGAAGGTGATTATCTGGTAAAGGAAGATGATATAAAAACCAGCTAGCAAGCCTAAAAGGGCATAGCTACCAACAAGAAAACTTAGAAGATTAAATGTAAGGAGACGATTGCCCATCATCATGTAGACGTGAAAGAGTCCAAAAATATAAGCTAGGTAAACCAGACGGTGAATCCATCGCCAAGCTTCGTATTGGATGTATTTGCCTAAATAGGCGACAAGGATGATGCTGACAAAGATATAGATGGCAAGATTGCCAAACTGAGCAGCTAAGCGAGAGCCCCACAAACCGCCCATACTAAAGTTATGAAAGATTAGTAGGATGATGGAGAGAAAGGCTGTGAATTTGTGGACAGTGTAGACCTTCTCCAAACCGTGAAACCAGCTTTCAAGTAGTGGGAGACGAGTGGCTAGGATAAAGGTCAGAGATAGGCTTGTTAAAGCTAGTCCTGGGATCATGAATTGGGGAGAAGTGTTCATCCAAGTCAAAATAGTCAAGATAAAACTAGCTATGATAAAGAGTAGTCCTTTGAGTGATTTCATAGAAAATTCCATTTCATTTAGATTCGATTTGTTGTAAATAAATTTGTTACATTTTATCATAGAAAATGTATGGTGTCAAATTGAGTTCTATAAATATCTACTCTCATCAAAAAACTCTCCAATTGAACTGGAGAGCTAATTTGTTATTCTGCAGCTTGTCGCCAACGTGTTGCTAGCATATGAGATAGGCTCGAAATTGCTAGGTTAAAGCTGAAGTAGATGAGGGCAATCAGGATATAAAGACTGAAGACCTGCTCTGGTTCGAAATAACGGCCCATGAGAATTTGGCTAGCTCCAAAGAGTTCTTGTAGGGCGATAACAGAGTAGAGAAGACTGGTATCCTTAATCACGGTTACAAACTGAGAAATGATGGCTGGCAGCATTTTGCGGATGGCTTGTGGAAGAATAATATGGTATAGGATTTGGGTTGCTGTAAATCCTTGTGACATTCCTGCTTCGTATTGTCCCTTGTCTACGGCATTTAGGCCACCACGGATAATCTCAGCCAAGGCTGCTGAGGTAAAGAGAGTAAAGGCAGTGATTCCTGCTGGTGTGGATTTCATTTTGAAAACTAAAAAGATAGTGAAAATCCAGAGGAGGTTGGGAACGTTACGCACAAACTCGATGTAAATGCTGGAGATGATGCGCAAGATAGGATTTTTGCCATTTCTCATGACAGCTAGCAGCGTACCGATAAGGGTAGAGAGGACGATGGCAATTAGAGAAATGTAGAGGGTCAAGCCAAATCCTTTAAAGATAAAGACTAGGTTATCTGGGGTCAAAACTTCTAAAATGGATTCCATAGTAACCTCCTAAAGTGAATAGGCTTTTTTGTTTGCTTGCTCCATCTTGCGACCAAACTGGGCAACAGGGAAGCATAGAGAAAAGTAGAGAAGGGCAGCACCTAGAAAGGCTGGGATGTAATTTCCGTTGAGGGCTGACCAAGACTTGGTCACAAACATCAAGTCCACTCCAGAGATGATAGCAACTGTCGAGGTATTCTTGATGAGGTTGACGATTTGATTGGTCAAAGGAGGGAGAATGATACGGAAAGCCTGAGGCAAGATAATCAAGCGCATGGCGCCGATATAGGTAAAACCTTGCGACAAGGCGGCCTCCATCTGACCGCTAGGAATAGACTGAATCCCTGAGCGAATCACCTCAGCGATATAGGCGCCGTGATAAAGTCCCACGCAGAGAACGGCTGTCCAATAAATCGGAATCATGATGATATGGTCACTGATAAGAGGTAGGCCATAAAAAACAATAACAAACTGCACCAAGAGGGGAGTGTTTTGGTAAAATTCCACAAATATGCGAGCTAAAATGCGCAAAATTGGACGTTTGCTGGTTGACATGGCTCCAAAGAAAATGCCTAAAACCATGGCTAGGATAAAGGATCCAATCGCTAGTGCAAGAGTGAAGAGGAAACCATTGAAAAATTGTCCAAAATCCTGAAAATAGGCTGTCCAAGATGATAAATCTGTCATAGGGTGTCCTCCTTATTCTGCGGAATGGCTAGATGGTTTGAGCTTGTAACGGTCATAGAGTTTTTGTAAACTGCCATCCTTGCTCCATTTAGTGACCAAGTTATCAAGATAGTCGTTGAGCTCGGTATTTGATTTCTTGGTAACGATACCGTAGTCAGATGGCTTGAAACTATCATCTAGTAGTACTGTCCGTTTACTGATGTAGCCAGATAGGATAGAACGGTCAACGGAAAAGGCATCGATACGATGAGCGTGCAGGGAAGTAATCAATTCTGGGTAGGAACCAAGTTCGACGAATTTAAACTTCAGGCCTTTCTTTTTACCCAGTTCAGTAATCAGGCGTTGGGTAATGGAACCTTGGGCGACTCCGATGGTTTTGCCGTTTAGGTCCTCAATCTTTTTGATTTTGGCAGATTTATTGACCAAAAAGCCAGATGCGTCCGTGTAGTAGGGACTGGTGAAGTTGTAGAGTTTTTTTCGTTCGTCTGTGATGGTAAAGGTTGCGATATCCATATCGACCTGTTCATTGTCCAGAAGGGGGCCACGGGTTTGCGCTGTAACCGGCACGTAGCGAACTTTGACCTTGAGCTCATCTGCTACCATCCTGGCCAAGTCCGTTTCGATACCAGAATAGGTTCCTGTCTTGGGATCCTTGTAACCGAAATTGGGAACGTCTTGTTTGACACCGACAACCAGTTCGCCTCTTTTTTGAATATCTGCGACGCTGGTATCAGCCTGAGCTGGTTTTGCAGCAGCAAGGCCCAAAAGGCTAATCAATAATGCTGATAAAAAGACTTTCTTTTTCATAGGTGCCTCCTTATTTGACTTTGTCACTTTCGTGGTTGATGATTTTGCTGAGAAATTGTTGGGCACGAGGTTCGCTTGGATTGTCGAAAAAGTCATCAACATCTGTAGTATCCACTAAAACTTCTCCATCAGCCATAAAGATGATGCGGTCGGCAACTTCACGGGCGAAGCCCATTTCATGGGTAACGATGATCATGTTCATACCATCGTGGGCCAATTTTTGCATAACTGCCAGAACATCGCCGATGGTTTCAGGGTCTAGGGCAGATGTTGGTTCATCAAAGAGAAGGAGTTCCGGATGCATAGCGAGTCCACGTGCAATGGCAATCCGTTGCTTTTGTCCACCAGATAGCATGGCTGGATATGAATCTTTCTTGTCCCACATATTTACAAATTCCAGATATTTTTGAGCTGTTTTTTCAGCTTCTTTTTTATCAATTCCTAGAACTTTTATGGGTGCGAGTGTTACGTTTTCTAACACTGTTTTGTGAGGGTAGAGGTTAAAATGCTGGAAAACCATGCCGACTTCCTTGCGAAGGGGCACTAAATCTTTCTGGCTGGCACCAGCAACTTGGTGACCATTTACTAGGAGACTTCCTTTGTCTACAGCCTCCAAACCATTGATGGTGCGGATAAGAGTGGATTTTCCAGAACCAGATGGTCCGAGTAGGACAACGACTTGCCCTTTTTCAAAACGGAGATTGATGTCGCGGAGCGCGTGGTAGTCTCCGTAATATTTTTCGACGTGTTCAAATTCTACTAAAGCCATAAGGAATCTCCTTTGTGTTAGATTTTATAACATGATTCTACACCAAAAGATTTTTCTTGTCAAATCATATCTTAAAAATTCACTAAAATTTTATAAAAAAGCAATCTGGATAGAGAAAAAGCCTAAATCATGTTATAATGAAGCAATAGAATTCTTAGAAAGAGTGGATGTCTTTTTGATAACACCTACTTATGAATGGCAGTTTGCCCCGCAGGTAGAAGATGCGGATTTTACAAAGATAGCCAAGAAGGCTGGACTGGGTCCTGAGGTGGCTCGGTTATTGTTTGAGAGAGGGATTCAGAACCAAGAAAGTCTGAAGAAGTTTTTAGAACCTTCCTTGGAGGACTTGCATGACCCTTACCTGCTCCATGATATGGGTAAGGCAGTGGAACGGATTCGTCAGGCCATTGAAGAAGGGGAAAATATCCTCGTTTACGGTGATTATGATGCGGATGGCATGACTTCGGCTTCTATTGTTAAGGAAAGTTTGGAACAGCTTGGTGCCGAGTGCCGGGTTTATCTGCCTAATCGTTTTACCGACGGTTATGGACCTAATGCCAGTGTTTACAAATATTTTATCGAGCAAGAAGGGATTTCCTTGATTGTGACGGTGGATAATGGGGTTGCTGGTCATGAGGCTATTGAATTGGCCCAGTCGATGGGAGTGGATGTCATTGTGACCGACCACCATTCCATGCCTGAAACCCTCCCTGATGCCTATGCCATTGTCCATCCTGAACATCCAGATGCGGATTATCCTTTTAAATATTTGGCTGGTTGCGGAGTGGCTTTCAAGTTGGCTTGCGCCCTGTTAGAAGAAGTGCAGGTGGAACTGCTTGATTTGGTCGCTATTGGTACCATTGCGGATATGGTGAGTTTGACGGGTGAGAACCGTATCTTGGTTCAGTATGGGTTGGAAATGTTGGGCCATACTCAGCGCATTGGTCTGCAAGAAATGCTGGATATGGCTGGGATTGCTGCCAACGAAGTAACAGAAGAAACGGTTGGTTTCCAGATTGCCCCTCGTTTGAATGCCTTGGGCCGCTTGGATGATCCCAATCCTGCCATCGATTTGCTGACTGGGTTTGATGATGAGGAAGCGCATGAGATTGCTCTCATGATTCATCAGAAAAACGAAGAGCGCAAGGAAATCGTTCAGTCTATCTATGAAGAAGCCAAGACCATGGTGGATCCTGAGAAGAAGGTTCAGGTCTTGGCCAAGGAAGGCTGGAATCCTGGGGTTCTAGGAATCGTGGCTGGCCGTTTGTTGGAAGAACTAGGGCAGACAGTTATTGTTCTTAATATAGAAGACGGTCGTGCCAAGGGTAGTGCTCGTAGTGTGGAAGCGGTCGATATTTTTGAGGCTCTGGATCCTCATCGAGACCTCTTCATCGCCTTTGGTGGCCATGCTGGCGCAGCAGGAATGACGCTGGAAGTGGAGAAACTCTCAGATTTATCTCAAGTCTTGGAAGATTATGTTCGTGAAAAAGGCGCAGATGCTGCTGGCAAGAACAAATTAAATCTAGATGAAGAACTGGATTTGGAGACTTTGAGTCTTGAAACGGTCAAAAGTTTTGAACGTTTGGCTCCCTTTGGAATGAACAATCAGAAACCTGTCTTTTATATCAAGGATTTTCAGGTCGAAAGTGCCCGTACTATGGGGGCAGGTAATGCCCATCTCAAGTTGAAAATTTCCAAAGGTGAGGAGAGTTTTGAAGTGGTAGCCTTTGGCCAAGGTAGATGGGCGACAGAGTTTTCCCAAACCAAGAATCTAGAGCTGGCAGTCAAATTGTCTGTCAACCAATGGAATGGCCAAACTGCCCTGCAGTTGATGATGGTGGATGCGCGTGTGGAGGGTGTTCAACTTTTTAACATCCGTGGGAAGAATGCAGTCTTGCCAGAAGGGGTTCCAGTCTTGGATTTTGCTGGGGAACTGCCCGATTTAGTAAATAGTGATGCTGTGGTTGTAAAAATCATTCCTGAGGATATTACTCAGCTGAAGACCATTTTTCAGGAGCAGAATTTTTCTGCTGTCTATTTCAAAAATGATATTGACAAGGCCTATTATCTGACAGGTTATGGGACTAGAGATCAGTTTGCCAAATTGTACAAGACTATTTACCAGTTCCCAGAGTTTGATATTCGCTACAAGCTGAAAGATTTGGCTACTTATCTCAATATCCAACAAATCTTGTTGGTCAAGATGATTCAAGTCTTTAAAGAACTAGGCTTTGTGACCATCAAAGATGGGGTCATGACAGTTAATAAAGAGGCACCAAAGCGGGAGATAGGGGAAAGTCAGATTTACCAGAATCTCAAACAAACCGTCAAAGACCAGGAAATGATGGCGCTGGGTACTGTGCAAGAAATTTATGACTTTTTGATGGAAAAAGAGTAGAAGTTAGAAAAGAGTTGGGCAACCAGCTCTTTTTTGAAAACAAATCTTCATTTTGAAAATCATCAAAAAAATGGTATAATGGTAGGAAAAGATTCGGCTAATACTCAATGAAAATCAGAGAGCAAACTAGGAAGCTA
>NZ_VMNC01000105.1:0-8006 GCF_013277505.1 Streptococcus sp. k-378
CCAGTTCTCTGAACGAAAACGTGGTCAAGCCGAGAATTTCATCAAGGAGATGAAGGAGGGATTTTTTGGCGATAAAACGGATAGTTCAAGCTTAATCAAAAACGAAGTTCGTATGATGAAGAGCTGTATCGCCTACAATCTCTATCTTTTTCTCAAACATCTAGCTGGAGGTGACTTCCAAACTTTAACAATCAAACGCTTCCGCCATCTTTTTCTTCACGTGGTAGGAAAATGTGTTCGAACAGGACGCAAGCAGCTCCTCAAATTGTCTAGTCTCTATGCCTATTCCGAATTGTTTTCAGCACTTTATTCTAGGATTAGAAAAGTCAACCTAAATCTTCCTGTTCCTTATGAACCACCTAGAAGAAAAGCGTCGTTAATGATGCATTAAATAACAGTCGAGATGAAAAAATCGTGTGACGCACCAAGGGAGGAGTCGGCCCTTTTGAGGAAATCTAGCGAGGAAAAACGATACTGGAACAGCAGAAAGTAAAACTGGCCTCATGAGGAGGAAGAAAGTGGCTCATGAGGTCAGGGGTTTTGTAAGTTACATCTAGTTGAGAGAGGTATGAATGATTTGGGGTTAAGTCTTATTCTTAGCGGTTATTTATATTGTTTAATAGCGCTGATATTTCATCAATGATGTTTGACTTTGTGATGCTGCTAGTGCTTTAAGTTGATTGCTACTATTTTTGATGGTGTGAATGTTCTGACAATGTACCCCAGCTAACTACGAAAGTTTTTGACTCTATATTTTTAATGTGTGTTAAAAAATAAATTAACACATATTAATTTTTCTTGACTTAAATTTAAAAAATGATATACTATTTTTATGGAGAGCTAACAATTATATATAAATGTACTACTCTATTTCCTAGATAATACTTAGTAAAACTTTTTATAACAAAGGCTAGCAAAGTTAAAGTTTTCTATCTATTGGAAGTTAAATAAATATGTAAGGAATTAAAATGAAAAAAAGTACAGTATTGTCATTAACCACAGCTGCAGTTATTTTAGCAGCCTATGCCCCTAATGAGGTAGTCTTAGCAGATATATCTAGCTCTGAAGATGCTTTAAATATCTCTGATAAAGAAAAAGTAGTAGTAGATAAGGAAACAGAAAATAAAGAGAAACATGAAGAGATTCATCATGCTATAGAAGCTTCAAAGGATACTGAAGAAAAGAAAACAACAATTATTGAGGAAAAAGAAGTTGTTAGTAAAAATCCTGTGATAGACACTAAAACTAGCAATGAAGAAGCAACAAGCAAAGAAGAAAATTCCAATCAATCCCAAGGAGATAAAGCGGACTCGTCTGCAAGTAAAGACTCAGAAAGTCCCAAAAAAGAGGATAGACTTGTCTATATTGCTGAATTTAAAGATGAAGAGTCTAGAGAAAAAGCAATCAAGGGACTATCCAGTCTTAAGAATACAAAAGTTTTATATACTTATGATAGAATTTTTAACGGTAGTGCCATAGAAACAACTCCAGATAACTTGGACAAAATTAAACACATAGAAGGTATCTCATCGGTTGAAAGGGCACAAAAAGTCCAACCCATGATGAATCATGCCAGAAAGGAAATTGGAGTTGAGGAAGCTATTGATTACCTAAAGGCCATTAATGCTCAATTTGGAAGAAATTTTGATGGCAGAGGTATGGTCATTTCAAATATCGATACGGGGACAGATTATAGGCATAAGGCTATGAGAATCGATGATGATGCCAAAGCCTCAATGAGATTTAAAAAAGAAGACTTAAAAGGCACTGATAAAAATTTCTGGTTGAGTGATAAGATTCCTCATGCTTTCAATTATTATAATGGTGGTAAAATAACTGTAGAAAAAGCTGATGATGGAAGTGATTATTTTGATCCACATGGAATGCATATTGCAGGGATTCTTGCTGGAAATGATACTGAAAAAGATATCAAAAACTTTAATGGCATAGATGGAATTGCGCCTAATGCACAAATTTTCTCTTATAAAATGTACTCTGACGCAGGATCTGGATTTGCGGGTGATGAAACAATGTTTCATGCTATTGAAGATTCTATCAAACACAACGTTGATGTTGTTTCGGTATCATCTGGTTTTACAGGAACAGGTCTTGTAGGTGAGAAATATTGGCAAGCTATTAGAGCATTAAGAAAAGCAGGCATTCCAATGGTTGTCGCTACGGGTAACTATGCGACTTCTGCTTCAAGTTCTTCATGGGATTTAGTAGCAAATAATCATCTGAAAATGACCGACACTGGAAATGTAACACGAACTGCAGCACATGAAGATGCGATAGCGGTCGCTTCTGCTAAAAATCAAACAGTTGAGTTTGATAAAGTTAACATAGGTGGAGAAAGTTTTAAATACAGAAATATAGGGGCCTTTTTCGATAAGAATAAAATCACAACAAATGAAGATGGAACAAAAGCTCCTGATAAATTGAAATTTGTATATATAGGCAAAGGGCAAGACCAAGATTTGATAGGTTTGGATCTTAAGGGCAAAATTGCAGTAATGGATAGAATTTATACAAAGGATTTAAAAAATGCTTTTAAAAAAGCTATGGATAAGGGTGCACGCGCCATTATGGTTGTAAATACTGTAAATTACTACAATAGAGATAATTGGACAGAGCTTCCAGCTATGGGATATGAAGCGGATGAAGGTACTAAAAGTCAAGTGTTTTCAATTTCAGGAGATGATGGTGTAAAGCTATGGAACATGATTAATCCTGATAAAAAAACTGAAGTTAAAAGAAATAATAAAGAAGATTTTAAAGATAAATTGGAGCAATACTATCCAATTGATATGGAAAGTTTTAATTCCAACAAACCGAATGTAGGTGACGAAAAAGAGATTGACTTTAAGTTTGCACCTGACACAGACAAAGAACTCTATAAAGAAGATATCATCGTTCCAGCAGGATCCACATCTTGGGGGCCAAGAGTAGATTTACTTTTAAAACCCGATGTTTCAGCACCTGGTAAAAACATTAAATCTACTCTCAATGTCATTAATGGGAAATCAACTTATGGCTATATGTCAGGAACTAGTATGGCAACTCCAATCGTAGCAGCTTCTACTGTTTTGATTAGACCGAAGTTAAAGGAAATGCTTGAAAGACCTGTATTGAAAAATCTTGAGGGAGATGACAAAATAGACCTTACAAGTCTTACAAAAATTGCTTTACAAAATACTGCGCGACCTATGATGGACGCAACGTCTTGGAAAGAAAAAAGCCAATACTTTGCATCACCTAGACAACAGGGAGCAGGGCTAATTAATGTTGCCAATGCTTTGAGAAATGAAGTTGTAGCGACTTTCAAAAACAAGGATTCTAAAGGTTTGGTAAACTCTTATGGTTCTATTTCTCTTAAAGAAATAAAAGGAGAAGAAAAATATTTTACAGTTAAGCTTCACAATACATCAGACAGACCTTTAACCTTTAAAGTTTCAGCATCAGCGATAACTACAGATTCTCTAACTGACAGATTAAAACTGGATGAAACATATAAAGATGAAAAATCTCCAGATGGGAAGCAAATTGTTCCAGAAATCCATCCAGAAAAAATCAAAGGAGCAAATATCACATTTGAGCATGATACTTTCACTATAGGCGCAAATTCTAGCTTTGATTTGAATGCGGTTATAAATGTTGGAGAGGCTAAAGACAAAAATAAATTTGTAGAATCATTTATTCATTTTGAGTCAGTGGAAGAAATGGAAGCTCTAAACTCTAACGGGAAGAAAATAAACTTCCAACCTTCTTTGTCGATGCCTCTAATGGGATTTGCTGGGAATTGGAACCACGAACCAATCCTTGATAAATGGGCTTGGGAAGAGGGTTCAAAATCAAAAACAATGGAAGGTTATGATGATGATGGTAAACCGAAAATTCCTGGAACCTTGAACAAGGGTATTGGTGGAGAACATGGTATAGATAAATTTAATCCAGCAGCTGTTATTCAAAACAGAAAAGATAAAAATATTACATCGCTAGACCAAGACCCAGACCTATTTGCCTTTAACAACCAAGGTATTCATGCAGAATCCACTAGTGGATCTAATGTTGCTAACATTTATCCTTTAGATTCAAATGGAAATCCTCAAGATGCTCAACTTGAAAGAGGATTAACCCCTTCTCCACTTGTATTAAGAAGTGCAGAAGAAGGATTGATTTCAATAGTAAATATAAATAAAGAGGGAGAAAATCAAAGAGACTTAAAAGTCATTTCGAGAGAACACTTTATTAGAGGAATTTTAAATTCTAAAAGCAATGATGCAAAGGGAATCAAATCATCTAAACTAAAAGTTTGGGGTGACTTGAAGTGGGATGGACTCATCTATAATCCTAGAGGTAGAGAAGAAAATGCACCAGAAAGTAAGGATAATCAAGATCCTGCTACTAGGATAAGAGGTCAATTTGAACCGATTGCGGAAGGTCAATATTTCTATAAATTCAAATATAGATTAACCAAGGATTATCCATGGCAGGTTTCTTATATACCAGTAAAAATTGATAATACAGCTCCAAGAATTATTTCAATTGATTTTTCTAATCCAGATAAAATTAAATTGATTGCAAAAGATACCTACCACAAGGTAAAGGATGAGTACAAACACGAAACCTTGTTTGCTAGAGACCAAAAAGAACATCCTGAGAAATTTGAAGAAGTAGCCAACGAAGTATGGTATGCTGGCGCCGCTCTTGTTAATGAAGATGGAGATGTTGAGAAAAATCTTGATGTAACTTACGCCGGAGAGGGTGAGGGAAGAAATAGGAAACTTGACAAAGACGGAAATACCATCTACGAAATTAGCGGAGCAGGAGATTTAAGAGGAAAAATCATCGAAGTAATCGCCCTAGATGGCGCAAGCAACTTTACCAAAATCCATAGAATTAAATTTGCTGATAAGGCTGACAAAAATGGAATGATTTCTTATTACCTAGTAGATCCTGAGAAAGATGCTTCTTCTTACAAAAAACTAGGGGAAATTTCTGAAGATAAACTTAAAAATGCCCAAAGTCCAGAAGCCTCAAATAACGTAGAAGAAAAGAAAGAGACTGTTGAAGAAAAACCTATAGAGGGACCTTCAACTCTAGAGTTAGACAAAGAAATCTCTACTGTAAGAAACTTTGAAAATAAAGACCTAAAGAAACTCATTAAAAAGAAATATAAGGAAGAAGAAGACTTTGTAAATGGCGGAAAAAGAAAAGTAGAGCTTGATTATCGATATGATGCTAAGGGAAATATAACTGCCTATGTGGATGGAAGTGCTCTAGAATATGAGACTGAGAAACTTGATGATGTTAAATCAAAGCTTGGTGGTGTATTAAGCCCATCAAAGGATGGACATTTTGAAATTCTTGGAAAAGTAAGTAATGTATCCAAAAATGCTAAGGCTTACTATGGCAATGACTTCAAATTAATAGAAATTAAGGCAAGTAAATACGACCCACAAACTAAAACTCTAACCTTTGACTTATTTGCAAACACAAATGATGTAGTCGATGGTCTATCCTTTACGGGTGATATGAATATCCTTGTAAAAGATAAGGGTGAAACAAAAGCTAAAACTAAAATTAGAATGCCTGAAAAAAATAAGGAAACTAAAACAGAATATCCCTATGCATCAAGTTATGGGAATGTAATCGAATTAGGAGAAGGAGATCTTTCAAAAAACAAACCAAACAATTTAACTGAAATGGCATCTGGTAAAATCTATTCTGATTCAGAAAAACAACAATATCTATTAAAGGATAATATCATTCTGAGAAAAGGCTATGCACTAAAAGTGACTACCTATAATCCTGGAAAAACGGATATGTTAGAAGGAAATGGAGTCTATAGCAATGAAGATATAGCAAAAATACAAAAGACCAATCCTAATCTAAGAGTCCTTTCAGAAAAAATAATTTATGCTGATAGTAGAAATGTTGAAGATGGAAGAAGTACTCAAGCTGTATTAATGTCGGCTTTGGACGGCTTTAACATTGTAAGGTTTCAAGTGTTTAGATTTAAAATGAACGATAAAGGGGAGGCAATCGATAAAGATGGAAATCTTGTGACAGATTCCTCTAAACTTGTATTATTTGGTAAAGATAATAAAGAGTATCATGGGGAGGAATATTCTAATGTAGAAGCTATAAAAGAAGATGGCTCCATGTTATTTATTGATACCAAACCAGTAAACCTTTCAATGGATAAGAACTACTTTAATCCATCTAAATCTAATAAAATTTATGTACGAAATCCAGAATTTTATTTAAGAGGTAAGATTTCTGATAAGGGTGGTTTTAACTGGGAATTGAGAGTTAATGAATCGGTTGTAGATAATTATTTAATCTACGGAGATTTACACATTGATAACACTAGAGATTTTAACGTTAAGCTTAATGTTAAAGACGGTGACATCATGGACTGGGGAATGAAAGACTATAAAGCAAACGGATTTCCAGATAAGGTAACAGATATGGATGGAAATGTTTATCTTCAAACTGGCTATAGCGATTTGAATGCGAAAGCAGTTGGAGTCCACTATCAGTTTTTATATGATAATGTTAAACCCGAAGTAAACATTGATCCTAAGGGAAATACTAGTATCGAATATGCTGATGGAAAATCTGTAGTCTTTAATATCAATGATAAAAGAGATAATGGATTCAATGGTGAGATTCAAGACAAACATATTTATGTAAATGGAAAAGAATACACATCATTTGATGATATTAAACAACTAACAGATAAGACACTAAACATTAAGATTCTTGTAAAAGATTTTGCAAGAAATACAACTGTAAAAGAATTCATTTTAAACAAAGATACGGGAGAGGTAAGAGAACTAAAACCTCATACGGTAACTGTGACCATGCAAAATGGAAAAGAAATGAGTTCTAAGATAGTGTCGGAAGAAGATTTCATTTTACCTGTCTATAAGGGTAAATTAGAAAAAGGCTATCAATTTGATGGCTGGGAAATTTCTGGTTTCGAAGGGAAAAAAGATGCTGGCTATGTTCTTAATTTATCAAAAGATACCTTTATAAAACCTGTATTCAAGAAAATAGAGGAGAAAAAGGAGGAAGAAAATAAACCTACTTTTGATGTATCCAAAAAGAAAAATAAGGTGCAAGTAAATCATAATCAATTAGATGAAAGTCACAGAAAAGAGGATTTACAAAGGGAAAATCATTCCCATAAATCTGATTCAACTGAAGGTGTCAAAGCTACAGTTCCTGTACAAGTAAATCATAATCAATTAGATGAAAGTCACAGAAAAGAGGATTTCCAAAGAGAAAATCATTCACACAAATCTGATTCAACTGAGGGTGTCACAGCTACAGTTCCTGTACAAGTAAATTATAGTCAATTAGATGAAAGTCAAAGATCTGATTTAACTAAGGATGTCAAAGCTACAGTTCCTGGTAGAAATGATAAAAACTTTGAAAATAAGACTGAAGTTTATCCTAATGAACCAGAGAACATAGCCAATAAAGACACCAATATTGATAGTAAATCAACTACTAACAATGATAGGTTACCAAAAACCGGAACAGTTAGCGAAGTCTTCACGTCATTGGTTGCCGGAATAATGTTTACCTTAGGTGCATTTCTTGGATTAAAGAAAAAAGATTAAGATTAAGACAAAAGCTATAGATGAAAAAATGGTTTATGTACTGAGATGGTGTGATGATGAAACAGTTTTGTGAAAATAGCTATTTATAACTCAATTATTTAGTTTACTTTACTATTGATACTCTTTTTGGATTTATTAATAGACTTAGTTTAGAAAACTAATGAATTGATTGAAAGGGTTAGTATTGACAAATATTGATTAGCAAATAGAGTCTTTCAAAATTTAAAGGCTAATAGAGGTGATGAGACAATTTCAAGGAATTAAGTAGCGTTTGGTTGCTTAATTCCTTTTCATTTGGGAGGTAGTTTTTCACCTGCTTCGTAACCGCCCAATAACGAAGTATAGTAGTAACAGCCCAATAACGAAGTATAT
>NZ_VMNC01000106.1:0-3649 GCF_013277505.1 Streptococcus sp. k-378
CAAACGAGGAAACTCTCGTAAACAAAGAGGTTTTAGAGGCTTATTTACCATGGACTAAAGTTGTACAAGAAAAGTGCAAATAAGAAATCTCCAGATTAGGAACTATCCGTGAGTTCTCTAGTCTGGAGATTTTTCAATATACTTCGTTATTGGGCGGTTACGGATATTTTAATGCCACAACCTATTGTTCCTGTAGAGATTCCACAATCTCGTCCTTTTGATTCTAAAAAGAGAAATGACATTCTGCTTAAAATTCAGCAGAAAATCATTTAGAAGATAAGAAGAATGTTCGTCTCTTAGAAGCCAATCAGGTTGAAGAATTAGGGTTTGAGATAGAAGTTTTATAAAAAATCAAAAAAAATAAACAACAAAAACAAACACAAACTATTGACTTTTTCAAACAATAGTAGTATATTATGTTTGTGAGGACTAATTGACTGTTTCTTAAAGACAGCCAATACACTGCTGGAATCCAGCCTAGAAAAAATAAAAAGGAGTATACAATATGTCTATTGTTATCGGTGCAGATGCTGCAGGTTTGAGATTGAAAGAAGTTGTGAAAGACTTCTTGGAAAAAGAAAACTTCCACGTTGTGGATGTTACAGCTGAAGGTCAAGACTTTGTTGATGTGACTCTTGCTGTTGCTGCAGAAGTAAACAAAGAAGAACAAAACCTTGGTATCGTGATTGATGCTTATGGAGCTGGTCCATTCATGGTTGCCACTAAGATCAAAGGAATGGTTGCTGCAGAAGTATCTGACGAACGTTCAGCTTATATGACTCGTGGCCACAACAACTCTCGTATGATCACTATGGGTGCACAACTTGTTGGTGATGAATTGGCTAAAAACATTGCTAAAGGATTTGTTAACGGTAAATACGATGGTGGACGTCACCAAATTCGTGTCGACATGTTGAACAAAATGTGCTAATACTCTTCAAAAATCAAGATAATCTGTTGTCAGCTCACTTTAGCTAACCTCAGTTATGCTTGCAGCTCGCTTCCTAAGCTAATCTTGATTTTTCTTGAGTAGGGATAAATGATATTAGATTTATATAATTAATCGGAGGGAATAACTAATGAGAATTGCAATTGGATGTGACCACATCGTAACAGATGAAAAAATGGCGGTTTCAGAATTTTTGAAATCAAAAGGATATGAAGTCATTGACTTTGGTACATATGACCATACACGTACTCACTACCCAATCTTTGGTAAAAAAGTAGGGGAAGCTGTAACTAGCGGTCAAGCTGATCTTGGTGTATGTATCTGTGGTACTGGTGTAGGTATCAACAACGCTGTAAATAAAGTTCCAGGTGTCCGTTCTGCCTTGGTTCGTGATATGACAACAGCCCTTTATGCTAGAGAACAATTGAACGCCAACGTTATCGGCTTTGGTGGTAAGATTACTGGTGAATTGCTCATGTGTGACATCATCGAAGCTTTCATCCATGCTGAATACAAACCATCTGAAGAAAACAAAAAATTGATTGCGAAAATTGAACACCTTGAAAGTCACAATGCTCGACAAACAGACGCAAACTTCTTCACTGAATTCCTTGAAAAATGGGATCGCGGAGAATACCACGATTAAGAGGTAACCTATGATTTTAACAGTCACAATGAACCCATCCATTGATATTTCCTATTCCTTGGATGAGTTAAAAATTGATACTGTCAATCGTGTGGTGGATGTAACCAAAACGGCTGGTGGTAAGGGACTCAATGTTACCCGAGTACTTTCAGAATTTGGGGATTCTGTTCTTGCTACTGGTTTAGTGGGTGGTAAACTTGGTGAATTTTTGGTTGAAAATATCGATAATCAAGTAAAGAAAGATTTCTTCTCAATTCAGGGGGAAACTCGTAATTGTATCGCTATTCTTCACGGAGACAACCAAACAGAAGTTCTTGAAAAAGGTCCTGAAGTATTGGAACAGGAAGGTCAAGACTTTTTGGAACATTTCAAAAAACTCTTGGAGTCAGTTGAAGTAGTAGCTATCTCAGGTAGTCTGCCAGCTGGCCTTCCAGTTGATTACTATGCGAGCTTGGTAGAACTTGCTAATCAAGCTGGCAAGCCCGTTGTCTTGGACTGCTCTGGTGTAGCACTTCAGGCGGTTCTTGAATCACCACATAAACCAACAGTCATCAAACCAAATAATGAGGAATTATCTCAGCTTCTTGGAAAAGAAGTTTCTGAGGATTTGGATGAATTAAAAGAAGTCCTTCAAGAACCTTTGTTTGCAGGTATTGAATGGATTATCGTTTCACTTGGTGCCAACGGTGCTTTTGCCAAACATGGTGACACTTTCTATAAGGTAGATATTCCTAGAATTCAGGTGGTAAATCCTGTCGGATCTGGAGATTCTACTGTAGCAGGAATTTCTTCAGGACTTCTTCACAAAGAATCGGATGCAGCATTACTCATCAAGGCAAATGTCCTTGGTATGCTCAATGCTCAAGAAAAAATGACTGGTCATGTCAACATGGCCAACTATCAAGCTCTATATGATCAATTAATAGTAAAAGAGGTATAAAATGGCTTTAACAGAACAAAAACGTGCACGCTTAGAAAAACTTTCTGATGAAAATGGAATCATCTCAGCTCTTGCTTTTGACCAACGTGGTGCTTTGAAACGCCTCATGGCTCAACACCAAACAGAAGAACCAACTGTGGCTCAAATGGAAGAACTTAAAGTCTTGGTTGCAGATGAATTGACTAAATACGCTTCATCTATGCTTCTTGACCCTGAGTATGGACTTCCAGCAACTAAAGCTCTTGATGAAAAAGCTGGTCTTCTCCTTGCTTATGAAAAAACAGGTTACGACACAACAAGCACAAAACGCTTGCCAGACTGCTTGGATGTTTGGTCTGCAAAACGTATTAAAGAAGAAGGTGCAGATGCAGTTAAATTCTTGCTTTACTATGATGTAGATAGTTCAGACGAACTCAACCAAGAAAAACAAGCTTACATCGAACGCATCGGTTCTGAGTGTGTGGCTGAAGATATCCCATTCTTCCTTGAAATCCTTGCTTACGATGAAAAAATTGCTGACGCTGGTTCTGTGGAATACGCTAAAGTAAAACCACACAAAGTTATCGGTGCTATGAAAGTCTTCTCAGACCCTCGCTTTAACATTGATGTCTTGAAAGTAGAAGTTCCTGTTAACATTAAATATGTTGAAGGCTTCGCTGAAGGTGAAGTGGTTTATACACGTGAAGAAGCAGCAGCCTTCTTCAAAGCTCAAGATGAAGCAACTAACTTGCCATACATCTACTTGAGTGCTGGTGTATCAGCTAAACTCTTCCAAGATACTCTTGTATTTGCCCATGAATCAGGTGCAAACTTCAATGGTGTTCTTTGTGGCCGTGCTACATGGGCTGGATCAGTTGAAGCATACATCAAAGATGGTGAAGCAGCAGCTCGCGAATGGCTTCGCACAACTGGTTTTGAAAACATTGACGAACTCAATAAAGTTCTTCAAATAACAGCGACTTCATGGAAAGAACGCGTGTAAGAAAGTCCTTCTAGTTTAGGAACATGAGTCTAAAAAAATTTTTAAAAAAGTTATATGTAAAGGTTTACAAAACAACTTACTTGTGCTATACTTAAATCACAAGTTAATATGAATGTAAGCGCGTCATAACAA
>NZ_VMNC01000107.1:0-1591 GCF_013277505.1 Streptococcus sp. k-378
CTTGAAGCCATAAGAAAAACCTCCACATTCAGTGGAGGCAATCTCTTTTATCAATACAATTTTAAGTCACGAGGGTCAACTGGGAAGGTTGGGTTGTATGGGTTGTGACGAAGTTTGAAGTGTTTGACATCTTCAATGGTCTGAGTTCCAGACAATTGCATAACTGTCTTCAATTCCGCATTCAAGTGTTCAAAGACTTGACGCACACCAACACTACCACCAAGAGCCAAACCATAAATAGCAGGGCGACCAATAGCTACCAAGTCTGCTCCTGAAGCCAAGGCTTTAAAGACGTGTTGACCACGACGAACACCAGAGTCAAAGACAATTGGCACACGTCTATCAACTGCTTCTGCCACTTCTTGAAGCGAGTCAAAAGCGGCTGGTCCACCGTCGATTTGACGACCACCGTGGTTGGTTACCCAGATACCAGAAGCTCCCGCAGCAAGTGAACGCTCAACGTCCTCACGGCATTGTGGTCCCTTGACATAGACAGGAAGTCCAGAGTATTCAGCGATAAATTCTACATCGCGTGGAGACAAACGCTGTTTAGCTGATTTGTAAACAAAGTCCATTGATTTACCAGCACCTTCTGGCAGGTATTCTTCAACAATCGGCATGCCAACTGGGAAGACAAAACCATTACGCTTATCCACCTCACGATTGCCCCCTACAGTAGCATCTGCCGTCAAGACAATCGCTTTATAACCTTCAGCCTTCACACGGTCCATGATGTGGCGGTTGATACCGTCATCCTTACTAAAGTAAAATTGGAACCAATGAGGTGTCCCTTGAAGGGCTTCAGAAATCTCTGGAAGGTCAACAGTAGAGTAAGAACTGGTTGTATAAAGAGAACCGAACTCATGCACACCACGCGCAGTCGCCACTTCACCCTGTTCATTCGCTAATTTATGAGCCGCAACAGGCGCCATAATGATTGGTGAGGATAGTTTTTCACCTGCAAATTCAATCTCTGTACTTGGATTTTCAACATCGCAAAGCGTATGTGGAACGATGAGTTTGTGGTTAAAGGCACGGATATTCTCTCTTAAAGTGAAAGTATCTTCTGCCCCACTAGCAATATAGCCAAATGCTGCTTTAGGGATCACTTGTTGCGCCATTGGCTCCAAATCATAGGTATTAATGAAATCTACATGCCCTTCTGCATTGCTTGTTTTGTATGACATAAACTGTCCTCCTTGATTAAGTAAGCGTTTGCTTTTTACTATACATCTATAATAACTCTTTTTTCAATCATTTTCAAGAGTTTTGCTTAAAAACAATCTTATTTTTCATACAATATATTAGCCCTACTTTCCTTAAACTCTAAACTTTAGTCTATATTAAGTGAATCGTTGAGATTTTTTGCTGCCAGGCATTTGAACTACTTTTTTATTTGCTGATTCTATCTACTAATGCTATAAAAACAAGTAAATAAGACACCAGAACATCCTCTAATAGGGCCTATGGACTTATATCAGTTATTTAGTTTTAAAAAAGCGTTCCAAACATTCAAAAATAGTTGGGACTTCCCTTAATAAATCTGTTCCTTTCTTTTTCAAGATAGCCCATGCTTGCTCAATAGGATTCA